>PMUF01000208.1 GCA_003167015.1 Chitinophagaceae bacterium
CCGGATACCTCCGCAGGCAGACTCGGCATCCTCGAATTCCGCGCCTTCGACATGCCGCCCCACCGGCAAATGAGCCTCGTTCAAATGTTGCTGATCCGTGCGCTGATCGCAAAGTTCTGGCGTCAGCCCTACAAACACAACCTGGTCCGCTGGGGAACGGAACTGCACGACAAATTCCTCCTCCCGCATTATGTCCGGCAGGATCTGCAGGAAGTGGTCAGTGACCTCAATGAGGCCGGTTACCCGTTCTCGTTAAGCTGGTTCGACCCTTTCCTGGAATTCCGGTTCCCGCATTATGGCACAGTGAAGCTCCGGGAGATAGAGATGGAAGTTCGCATGGCCATTGAACCATGGAACGTACTCGGTGAGGAAATGTCCTCCTCGGGCACCGCCCGCTACGTCGACTCCTCTTTGGAGAAGGTAGAGATCAAATTGAAGGGTCTCAACGGCTCTCGATATGCGCTGCTGTGCAACGGCCTGCGCGTTCCACTGGTTGCAACAGGCGTCAAAGAGGAATATGTCTGCGGAATTCGTTACAGGGCCTGGCAGCCGCCGTCGGCGCTCCATCCCACTATCGGCGTCGACGCACCCATCACTTTTGATATCGTCGATACCTGGAACAGCCGCTCTATCGGCGGTTGCACCTATCATGTCGCCCATCCCGGCGGCCGCAGCTATGAGGTCTTCCCCGTCAACAGCTACGAGGCGGAATCAAGACGCGTCAGCCGCTTCACCACCACCTCATTCACCCCCGATCCCTTGCCGCCAGGACCAGGACTCTCCGCAATAAGACGCTATATCACGCAGGACCGCCTGCCCTTCCTATGCGATCCGCCCGAAGAATCAGTCAGTAAGGAATTTCCCTATACCCTGGATCTCAGGCGCTTCCGGAAGCAACGGCCAGACACAAATCGTGGATAAACCGCAGTTTTTCTATCACCGCGGCAGAAAGAATAAAAGGATAAAAATCGGCATGCCCCATACTGCGGTTCAGACTATTCACCGCAAAACACAACGGCAGCCATCGCTTGATCAGCCGGTCGAAATTGACCTGGTCATACGGCTCCTGCGTAATGGCAGCCTTCAAACCGTCAGCCTCCACAGGATTGATCCGGATGCCGAATGCCCACGCCGTCTCCAGCGTATCCATCATATGTAAATAGTGCGCCCATGTCTCCGCCCAATCCTCCCAGGGATGCGAAGTAGCATAAGGACTGATAAAATGTTGGTTCCAGTCGGCCGGGGCGCCTTGCGAATAATAGGCTTCGAGAGCCTCGCCATAATCCTTCCGATCATCGCCGAATAACTGCCTGAAACGCCCAATCGTCGCACTATCCCTGACCAGCGCATCCCAGTAATAGTGACCGACTTCATGCCGGAAATGCCCCAGCAACGTCCGGTACCGCTCTCCCAGGTCAAGTTTATGCCGCACCCGCTCCGCCTCATCAGCCTCTTCAATATTGATCGTGATAAGGCCATGATCATGCCCGGTCATCACCCGCTCTACGGGAGAAACATCCTCCTTAAAATCGAACTCAATGGCCTCTTCCCGGCCGCCATGATTCACCCGTAATGGCAGCCGCAATCGCAGTAAAGAATAAATCAACCGGTGTTTGGCCACCTCCAGGTTCCTCCAGCGTGCCCGGTTCTGATCGCTGGTCAGCGAAGGGATCACCCGGTTCATCTCACAGGCGACACAGTAAGTATCAGCAGAAGAGGCAGTAACCAGCCAGTTGCAGACCCCGTATTCCGCATTCTTGCAATACCGGTAGGCCCCATTCTCCAAATTCATCATCGTCAGCGTCGCCGGATCGAAACCCACTTGATGATGGCAATTCAAACACTCACTGTTTTCAAAATACAATGGGTTACCGCAATGACCACAACTATATACTCTCATGCTAACCGTTTTACATCCACCGACACCTTCAACCCATGCGACCCGCTGCTCAGGATGATCCCCTTCATGGGCGCAATATCAGCATAGTCTCTTCCCCATCCGATCGTAATGTGTTGGTCCCCCGGTATCATATTATTGGTAGGGTCAAAATCCATCCAGCCCATCGCGGGATCATACACACTGAACCATGCATGGCTCGCATCCGCGCCAATCAGTTTTTCTACCCCCGCCGGCGATACGGTCTCGATATAGCCGCTGACATACCGCGCCGGAAGCCCGACGGACCGGATACAGGCAATCGCTAAGTGAGCGTAATCCTGACATACCCCCTTCCTCTCCCTAATCACCTCCGCCACCGGAGTGGAGATCGTCGTAAACCCCGGCGTGAATTCAAAATCCGTATAAATGCGCCGCATCAGATCACCGGCCGCTTCCAATACAGACCTCCCTGGCTGGAAAGAAACACGTGCATATTGCTCAATCTCTTCGTCCCAGGCTGTCATCGGCGTTTCGAAAATAAACTGCCTGATCTCCCCACCATCGCCCATCGGCCGCCAAAGGCTTGCCGTAGGCGGCCCCACAATATCCACCTCGGACTGCACATCTACCATCAATCGCGCGTGCTCCTTCTCGATAGAAAAATAGATCACCTTATTTCCGAAAAAATCCTCGTATTCCTTTACCGTATCGGGTTCGGGGCTGATCCGTATGGCAACGTGCCTGCAAACTTGTTGCGATGTATTCCGCGGCGCCAGCCGCAACACATTATGGCATACGCTTACCGGTTCAAAATAGGTATACGTCGTCCGATGAGTGATATTATATTTTCGGCGCAAGCTCATGTTTGAAATACGTTTTGGAGATCACGTCCGGAATGCCCGACAGTAATCCATACATTTTGGCCAGGAAATCATTCAGCACCCGGTACTCCTTGTCCGCAGGGCCGGCCAAAGTCAATTCATTTTTGTCAGCCAGCTTCAACAGGGTATCGGCTTCCAGGATCAGCCGCTCATATTCCGTCAGCCAGTATACCGCCGGATTTTTCGGGAGATTCTTGAGATATACCTTCAATCGGTTGACCTGATAAGTCAGCGATCGGGGATTATTCGGATCGAATAACATCAGATCAAGCACCAGACCCAGCGTGATCGGCATCCGGTATTTATACCGGTAATTCACCAGGCTCTCATTGCTCATCAACACACTTTGTTGCAAATGGTATTCCACGGCGTCGCCGGACCTGGCGACAAGCGTTGTCCGCAGTAAGGTGATCAGTAAAAGGCTCGTCTCGATCTTTCGCCCCACATCCAGCAATATCCACCCTTGCTCACGGGAAATACTTTCCCGGTTCAGTCCTATAAAAGCCACAATGAAGGTGATCAGGTTGTCCAGCGTCCGCAACATCTGCAGATGACCATGATGCGACAACGGGATATCCTGCCGGAACTCTTCGTCCATGATCCTCAACACCCGCCAGGTGTCCGTAGACCAATGCTCCCTCACCTCGTGTATCGCCCGGTGAAACTGCAAAAAATTAAACTTCAGGCTGCCGGCCCTGTCCCCGTTCAGCAGGACATCTCTTAATTCCGCCCAGGGATGACCCAGCTTCCCTTCGCTGCCCTCACCCGCAAAGCCTGGATAGGTATAGCTATACCGGGTCAGCGCCACCAACAGGCTCCGCTCTGTCTGTCTGGTTGGCTCGGTGATCAGTTTGTTGCCCTCCGCCACGAACTGCATGACAGTCCGCAGGAACCGGGCATTCCCCAGCACCCTCTCCGTGTATCGCCCAACCCAGAACAGATTTTCGGCCGCATGGCTCGGCAACATGTCGATATAGTCCGGTTCCGGCTTCTCCGGCGCCTCTTTCAGCACGGTCAGTATCCGAACCCGCTCCGGCGACAGTACCCACGCGTCCTTGCTGACACCCCCCGTTTGATTCGAGATGATAAAATTTCCATCGCCCGATGGAGTCCTGCATAAGCCCCCCGCCATCGCCTCATATCCGTGGCTGGTTCCCACCAGGAAACTCCTGAAGAGTACTCTCCGGGACTCAATCTTCCCCTTGATCAACGCCGGAGACGATGCTATGTCAACCTTCTCCTGCCCCACCCACAGGCTCGGATGGGCTTTGATCCGGTCCCTCAGGTCACTCAGTTGCCGCGCGGACAGCGACGCTGCATCCACGGACGAGGTGCCCGTTGGACTACGGTAGATCCTCTTGATGCCCAGCGACGGCAGATGCGCCAGCACATAATCCAGCTCTTTGGGTTGGCCGCACCACCAACTGGCAATGGTTGGAATCAAAAGGTCTTCCGATAGGAAATAGCGCGCGATGGGCTGCAGAAAGGGCATCAGGCCCGGGTTCTCCAGGATGCCGCTGCCGATGGGGTTGGCAATGCTCACATTCCCGCTCCGGACAGCCTGCAGCAGACCCGGTACACCCAGTTGCGAGTCTTCTTTCAATTCCAGCGGATCACAATAAATATCGTCCATTCGCCGAAGGATCACATCCACCCGCTCCAGACCACCCATGGTTTTCAACCAGACATGATTATCCTTTACGATCAGGTCATTGCCCTGCACGAGCGTAAAACCCAGGTAGGACGACAGATAGGAATGTTCGAAATAAGTTTCATTGCTGGAACCGGGGGTGAGAATAACGATCCGGGGATTGGGCCGCCCATGAGGCGCGATATCGTTCAGCCCGTTACGCAAGGCATGAAAGTAAGGCGAAAGATGTCGCACCTGTAGCCCTTCGAAAAGCTCCGGCATCACCCTCGTCATGGCTGTCCTGTTTTCCAGCGCATACCCCGAACCCGAAGGCGCCTGCGTCCGGTCATTCACGACCCAGATCCGCCCGTCTTTGCTCCGGGCCAGATCGGCGGCATACAACACGAGATGACGCGCTCCCGGCAGCCGGATGCCCGAACAGGGACGAAGAAAGCCGGCATGGCTATACACGACATCGACAGGCAGGATGCCGTGCCGGATCAATTGCCGCTCACCATAAATGTCCGCTAATATGAGGTCCAGCAGCCGCGCCCGTTGTAAAAGGCCCGCTTCGATCACCGGCCACTCCTCCTGGCTGACCAGGAAGGGGATGATGTCCAGCGTCCAGGGCCGGTTCAACCCGGCCGGATCACCATAGATATTATAGGTCACCCCGTTCTCCTTCAGCAGTCGCATCATGTCCTCATCGCGGCCGGAAATCTCATCGGCGCTTAGCATGCCAACCTTTGCCAGTAATTCATCAAGCACCATACCTAAAAATAGGTAATTTTATGGTATGCCTCGCACCGCCGACTTTCCACAGGACATACCCTCCGCGTCGCCCGGAGCGCCCCCCTCCTACTGGCTCACCCGCTTCCTCATCCTCCGCCTGCTGGGTGCCGTCTATGCCGTCGCCTTTCTCGCCACGATCAACCAGATCGTCCCCCTCATCGGTGCGCACGGCCTCCTTCCCATCGGCATCTTCATACAACGCGTCCATGGTTCGCTCGGCTCAACCGCCGACGGCTTTGTCCGCCTGCCTTCGCTCTTTTGGTTCGTCCATTCCGACACAGCACTGCTCATCGTCGCATGGATCGGCTTCGTGCTGTCTCTCGTCGTGCTGGCAGGCTTCGCCAATGCACCCATAATGGCCGTACTCTGGTTTTTGTATATGTCCTTCGTTCACCTAGGGCAGGAATGGTATGGCTACGGATGGGAGATCCAGTTACTCGAGACAGGGTTTCTCGCCATCTTTCTCTGCCCCCTCCTCGACCTCCGCCCTTTTCCCCGCCGGGCCCCACCCCTGCCGGTTATCGTGCTGTTCCGCTGGCTGACCTTCCGCATCATGTTCGGGGCCGGAATGATCAAGATCCGCGGCGATGAAGTATGGCGCAACGCGACGGCCCTATACTATCATTTCGAAACCCAGCCCCTGCCGGGACCCCTTAGCCGCTGGTTTCACTTTCTTCCCCACGCAGCGCTGAAGGCCGGCGTATGGTTCAATTGGCTGGCTGAATTGGCAGCGCCCTTCTTCGTCTTTGGGCCGCGCCTCGCCCGTCACATCGCGGGCGTCATCATCCTCCTCTTTCAACTTACCCTCATCCTCAGCGGCAACCTCTCCTTCCTCAATTGGCTCACCATCGTTCCCGCGCTCGCTTGTTTCGACGACGAATTATTATCGAAAATTTTTTCCCGTTCACTCGTCCGCAAAGCAGAAATCGCCGCCGCCAACGCTCTCCCCTCCCGGCCTATGCTCGTCACCGCCTGGACGGTCACCGGCATCATCGCCCTCCTCAGCATCCAACCCGTACTCAACATGTTGTCCCCCCGGCAGATCATGAACACCTCCTTCGATCCGCTCGAGCTCGTCAATACCTATGGCGCATTCGGATCGGTGGGACAGGAACGACTCAATGTCGTGTTCGAAGGAACGATGGACTCCATCCCCACCGACAGCGCTAGCTGGATCGAATATCCGTATAAAGGCCTGCCCGTCACCCTGGACAGAAGACCGCCGCAGATCGCTCCTTACCAGCTGAGGCTGGACTGGCAGATGTGGTTCGCCGCCATGTCTACCCCCGATGACTATCCGTGGACATACAATCTTGTCTGGAAGCTCCTGCACAACGACCCCGGCGCTCTCAGCCTCTTTGCCGCCAATCCCTTTCCCGGCAAGCCGCCCCGCTATATCCGCGCAATCCTATACCACTATACCTTTGCACCGCCGGGCAATCCCGACGGCCGCTGGTGGAACCGCCGCCAGATCGGCGCCCCATGGCTGCCCGCTATGTCCGCTGATGATCCTCAATTGATTGGTTTGCTGAAAGGCGAAGGATGGCTATCGTATCAGTAGCACCGTTCCGATGGCTCGTGCCGGCTTTTGCGTAAGAACATCTTCATATTCGATCTGCCAGACATAGGCGCCGGCTGGCTGAGGCTGGCCGCCAAAGGTTCCGTCCCAGCCAACCCCACTGTTATCGGTCATAAATACCCTGGCGCCCCACCTGTTGAAAACGACGAAAGCTGTTATTTTCACTCCGATGGATGGCGGTATCCGGAAAATATCGTTCTTCCCATCCCCGTTTGGGGTAAAAGCATTCGGCATTTCAAACGACCTGAAAACGCCGATCGTGACCTTTCCGGTAGCGGTGCAACCGGCATCGGATTCCACAGTCAGCTGGTATGTCGTCGTAGAGGCAGGGCTGGCGACAGGGGCAGCGGCCGATGGATTGTCCAGGCCGGTCGCCGGCGTCCACTGATAACTCGCGATGTCCCCGCCGATCACCCCGTTGAGGGTAACCGGTTCACCGTACGCAATGATCGTGTCTGGCATTAAATCGACCGTCGGGACAGGGTTTACCGTCATGACAATAGTATTCACGGACCCGACCGGTGAACTACAGCTTAAACTGCTGGTCATAATGCAGCTCACGACATCCCCGTTGGTCAAAGAAGAAGTGAGGAAGGGGTCGCTTGTTCCGGCATTGCTCCCGTTCACCTGCCATTGATAGACAGGAATACCGCCCCCATTGGTCGGCGTAGCAGTAAACGTCACGTCCGTTCCTGCGCAAATGATTGTTGTAGCCGTCGCAATGCTGACGGAAGAGATGACAATGGGATTCACCTGTTCAACAAGGGGATTGGACATAGCGGTAGGAACGACCTCACAATTGGCATCGGGCGCCATGATACAATCGACAATGTCGCCATTGGCCAGGTTGGCATTCGTATAAATAGGATTGTTCGTTCCGGTGTTGATTCCGTTGAGCTGCCACTGAAAGGATGGCGTCGATCCGCCATTAACGGGGTTGGCCATGAACTCGACGGAGGTACCTTGGCAAATAACGGCCGCCGAGGCGGTGATATTCACGCCGGGTGTCAGCAGGGGTTGAACGGTTATCGGGGATATCGCGGCAGTAATAGTGGGGCCCGTAAGGCATGTCGCGTCACTGGTCAGTGTACAGCTGATGACATCGCCGTTGGACAATGTATTGTTGACATAGAAGGGACTATTCGTCCCGGTATTGTTGCCGTTCAATTGCCACTGGTAGGCGGGCGCCCCCCCTCCGTTGGTGGCAGTAGCTGTGTAAGAAACCGTGGCGCCGGAACAAATGGACTGGGCAGAGGCTGCGATAGTGAGCGCAGGCGTCAGCAGCGGATTGACCGTTAATGTAACGCTGTTGGATATCGCCGTGGGAGCTGTCGCGCAGACGGCATCGCTCGCCAATACGCAGCTCACGATATCTCCGTTGACCAGGTTGTTGCTGCTGTAGGAAGGGCTATTGCTCCCTGTATTGGTACCGTTCACTTGCCATTGATAGACTGGCGCGGCTCCGCCATTGGTCGGGCTGGCCATAAAAGAGGCAGTGGCGCCCGAACAGATCTCCGGGGCGGATGCCGCAATACTCAGGCCCGGCGTGACGGGCGGGTTGACAGTCAGCGAAAGGCTATTGGATGAAACGGTAGGAGTGGCTACACAGGTCACACTGGTGGTCAATTGGCAGCTGACGACATCCCCGGTGGCGGGGTTATTCTCGGTGTACGACGGACTATTCGTTCCCACGTTGGTTCCGTTGAGTTGCCACTGGTAGACAGGCGCCGATCCGCCGTTGGTCGGGCTGGCCATAAAAGAAAGGGGGGTACCTGAGCAGATCGCGCCAGGAGAGGCAGCTATAGTGACTATTGGGGTCGCGGAAGTGTTGACCGTCAAAGTCGCCGGCAAGGTCGTGATAGTGGCGCAGGAGTTGGTCACCAAACAATGGTACTGATAGCTGTTCATCGAAGCAACTACCGACGTGACCGACAGACTGCTGGTCGCCGATCCGCTATAGGCGCCTGCGTCGCTCAGGTTGGTCCAGCCAGTCCCGGTATTCACCTGCCATTGGTAGCTGGCAGCATTGGTCACCGAAAAGGTAAAAGAAGTGCTTCCACCCACGCACACGCTGTTATTGGCCGGTTGCGAGGCGATCTGCGCAGTTAAGCAGTTGGACACTTTCCTCACAACGTTGTTGTTGAGATCGTCGAAATACAGATTGCCGGCATTATCGCAAACCAGGGCGGTAGGATAGGTGATCTCGGCAAGGTTCGCCGGACCGCCGTCGCCGCTGGAGCCAAACACCCCGTCACCCGCATAATCGCTGATGACCCCGGTATTGTCGATTTTCCGGATCTCCAGGTTAAGGGCGTCGTCAAAATATACATTTCCGTTATTGTCCGCAGTCAGCTGCCAGGGATTATGCAGCGTTGCATTGATGGCTGGACCGCTATTCCCGGTAAATCCCGCCGTGCCGTTACCGGCAATCGTTGAAATAATGCCGGCGCTGTTGATTTTCCGTATCCGCTGGTTGCCGTTATCGGGAATATAGATGTTGCCCGCATTGTCCACGCCCACTCCATAGGGCGAGTTCAATTGCGCCTGCAAGGCCGGTCCGCCATCACCGCTGAAACCTGGAGTGCCTGTTCCGGCGATCGTATTGATGATCCCCGCAGGGTTGACCATGCGGACAGTGTTCGCATCGGTGATATAAATATTTCCCGCATTGTCAGGTACAATCCCGGTAATCCCGTTAAAGGTGGCTGCCGTAAAGGGACCGCCGTCACCGCCGGAATAAAGGGCGGCAGGATTTCCCGCAACAGTGCTGATAATACCGGCCGCACTGATTTCCCGGATATAGATCCCCTTCTGGTCGGTAAAATACAGATTGCCTGCAGGATCCATCCCCATCCAGCCAGGGAAAAACAGCAGCGCCGCGCTGGCCGGGCCGCCGTCACCACTATAGCCTGCCGTACCGTTACCCGCATAAAGGGTGATGATACCGGCAGTGCTTATTTTCCAGATCACATTATTGGATTGATCCGCCGCATAGACATTGCCGGCATTGTCGACCGCTATTCCGTATAATTCGGCCACCGCCGCCGATGTAGCAGGTCCCCCCGCACCGCTGAACCCATACGTATGGTTTCCGGCAATGGTCGTAATGATCTGCGCCAGTAAAGTACTACAGTTGAAAAATAATAGGAGGGCAGTAAGGATAAGAAGTCTACATCTCATCATACGGTTGTTAGGGTCTAGTCACTATTGAATTTGGTAAACTTCGCTCGCCATATCCTCTTTGTATCCATTCTTGGCCGCATCCTCCGAATAATGCCGTGTCGTCGAATCTTCCAGCATTTTGGGCAGCGAATGGGCCAGAGGATTGAAGACATAGATAAATTGCTTCACCCCGTAACTTTTCAGGAGTGGCAGCAGCCGCCGAAGGCTATCGTCACCGGATTCAGCAAAAAAATAATCCTTATTGAACAAATACCCAAAGTCATAGGTCATAGCCTGATGCGAGAAGATAACGACATTGCCCGGTCTGCTGTTGATCAGGTTATACGTCCTCGTGAGCCGTTGATTATACCGCCATCTGAGTTGCTTATAACCGCCCGTATGCGTATTGTGATAAAACGCCTGAATGCTGATGAAAACGATTACCAGGGTTAACCACAGGGGAATACCCCCATTGGTGACATTCCATTTCTTCCCCGCAAGGAAAAGGGCGAACAGGGTAACGGGAATGATGGCCAGAAAATATCTCGGCCCCCATTGAACAACGCCGTCATTAGGCAGCATAAACGGGGTCAGGATGGAATAGAGGATGACGATAGACGCTAACAGCAGCGGGCGCAGATTGGCGGTATCCCGCGATTTGATCGATCGGTAAAGAATGGGAAACAAAAGCAGAATGAAAAAGAAATTGCGAATGGACAGCCAATTGATCGAACCCAGGTTGCGCAATCCGTTTTTCAATCCCATCCTCGTATCCGGATCATTGTCGGAGAGCACCTGCATGCCATGCACACCGAATATCGATCCGTACTCGGCATAGTTGAATGCAAACCAGGGGATAATCGAAAAGGCCAGGGCCGCCATAAAGGCGATGTACACGCCTTTTCTGTCCCTGAAATACAGCACGGCTACCGCCGCCCCATATAGAAAATTCATCATCAGTGCTTCCGGCCTGAGCCAGATCGCTAGCCCGGAGATCAACCCCAGCACAGCCGCAGCCCAAAGACTGGAAGGAGGACTGACAATAAAGGCCAGCCCGGCAAACAACAAAAACACCGCTGGCAGATGCTCCCAGAACATCACTCCATACAGCATCAGCGGTGAGCAAAATACCATAATAAAGACAGCCAGCGCGATATTGAACGGCGTAATCCCGCTACGTTTCAGCAATAACACCGTCCAACCCAGCAGCATCAGCGTACACAACATCGGTAAAACATATAGTCCCGGGCTCCCCAGCCAGGTATAAAAAAAACTGCTGATGACCTGGAATAGGGGCGGGTAAACAATGAGATACCCATTCGGCGAAGGATAAAAAAATGGCGGCTTCAAAGGAAAATAGCCTGCCTGCCATACCGCCTTCACCCACGCAGGCTGCGGTAAATGCAGGTACTTGAACCCATAGCCGGCTGCAATCTGTTTGACCTGCAGCGACTTAAGGCCCTGGTCCCCGGCATAGAAAATCCCCTCATGAATGGAAGAGGCCAGGTAGGCAATATAGCATATGGAAAGCAAAAGGATGAAGTAGATGACGTAATTTTTGTTGAGCCGTTGGATCACAGCTCCGGGATAGTCCCTAAGGTTGAAATTCATCTTTAAATTTACCCCTTTTTTTTATATGCAAAATTCACATCCATTCTCCTTATTGATTATTTAATCCATCTCCAACCGCGCAATAGAAAAAGGCCTGAGATCAAACCCCGCCGGCCGGTCGCACGCCCATTCGCTGAGTATCTTGCCGATCACGCTGCTAAACTTGAACCCGTGACCCGAACAGGGGCTGGCAACGAATATCCGCTCACAGCCGGGATATACATCCAGAATGAAATCCTCATCGGGTGTATTGGTATACATGCAAACAGAAAAACGCCTGAAGACAGGATCAATAGATAAATAGCGCCTGGCAACGTCCGTCAAAGCATCGATCTCCTCCGCACTGGCATCGGGCCGCAGTTCATCCGGAAGGATCCGCCTGCCCGCATGATGATATCCGATCTTGATCCCTTGACCCAGATCGGGGAATCCATAGAACAACTTGCCCGGCAGATATTCCCAGATGCAAACAGGCATGCCCGATGGACGCAGCTGGCTCCCACTCGCTTTGTCGGTAAACCAGCACACCACCTGCCGCTCGATAGTCAGTGGCAACCGTAGTTCCGGTAGTAATGCTCCCACCCAGGCCCCGGCACTGACAATCACCTTCTCTGCCGTATACCTTCCCCGTGAAGTCGTCACTTCCACCACCCTGCCGCCGGTCTGAGCGCTGATCGCCAACACCGTTTCATCACAACGAACAGAGGCCCCATTAGCCACTGCCTCTTTTAGATGCGTCCTGATACACTCCTCGGGAAAAAGAATGCCCGCCCTTTTCTCCCAAACGGCAACAGTGTCTTCGGCAGGTCGGAAAGCGGGAAATCGCCGCCTCACCTCTCCCGCATCCAGATAGTCATACTCGATCGCATGCTTGTCAGCACTCAACCTGGCACCGGTGACGACAGTGCTGTCCGCCGCGCCCAGCAAAAGGCCGCCGG
>PMUF01000403.1 GCA_003167015.1 Chitinophagaceae bacterium
AACGATCCAGCCGATCGGCTTTGCCGGTTTCATCGTGGAAAGACGGAAGAAGGAGATCAGCATCCGTAAAGTGCTTGGTGCGACGGATGGCATCCTCTGGCTGGCCCTTGGCCGCGAATTCTTTCAACCCGTTGTGCTCGGTTTCGTCATTGCGGTACCGCTGGGCATTCTGGCCATGCAAAAGCTGCTGGCTACTATGGACTACCATATCGGCCTCTCCTGGTGGATCTTCGCCGTTGCCGGCGCCGCCGCCTTCCTGATTGCCCTGGCAACAGTCAGCTACCACGGGCTCCGCGCAGCCCGGATAAACCCGGGCCGGTCCTTGCAGGCGGAGTAAGGGACGACTCCTTTACTTTCCAGGCTTTGTGTGAATAAATGACTGCTTTAGGCTAGAGATATAATTTAGGCGTGTCTGCTCGTCGACATATATTTCTTTACTTAAAATGAACACGGACTCGTTTCGTTCATTGGGCAAATGGTACTCGGTTCCGGAAGTTGACGCCAGCTTCCAGCCGCTGGCGCATAGCAACAGTAGAACATTATCAAAGTCGTTGTGGTGCGGCACATAATATTTGCTGCCCCAATTAAACAAAGTCGCGTTCTTAATGCTATCAGGCAAATATCGAACCCCATCAAAATACGTAACATTGGCGCTCCAATCCACGCGGCAAAAAATTTCAATTTTCGTCATTTGGGCTTGAGAGCGAATCCCTAGCATGGCAAACCCAATGCATAGTGGAAGATACATTGATTTCATAAACGTCTATTGTGTGTTTGGAATCATTTTCCATTTAAATATAAGCAATCAGGATGAACCACCCGATGGCTTTTAGAGATATGGTTTTTATGGAAATCTCACCTTTTCGCGTCTAGTCAAAAAGAGCAAGCTATGTTCGCCAACTACTGCAGGATCCTTTTCCGAAACCTTCGTAAAACCCGGCTCTACGCCTTTATCAATATCCTTAGCCTGGGGATTGGCATCGCTTCCATGATCTGGGGGATACAGGTCTACCGCTTCTATGCCGCTTTTGACCAATTTCACCGCAACCGGCAACAAATCTTTCGCGTCCTCATCACGGTTGCCGGAGGAGAAGGAATCAAAGGCCCTTGTCCCGCTCCGGTAGCGACGGCAGCGGTCAGGGATTATCCGGTGGTACAGGAAGCCGTGCGCTGGGAGAGTCGTTCGCTGGCGATCCTGGCGCCCGGCAAAGACCCTTTTGCCGCACACGCAAACTTCACCGACCCCTCTTTTTTTGACCTGTTTACTTTCCCCCTGGTCCGCGGTGAAGCTAAACTCTCAGATCCCTCGACGGTGCTAATCACGGAAACAGGCGCAAAGAAGTTCTTCGGAGACGTCGATCCCTTGGGCAAGACCCTGCTGCTGTATTCAGATCAGCCATATAAAAAGCCTCTAATCGTCACCGGTATCCTCAAAGATCCGCCCGCCAACTCTTCTTTTCAATTCGAGACCCTGACCTCCACCGATAATTTCCTGGCCTGGGACGGTTCTCCGGTCCGCAAAGACGACTGGGCCCACCTCTCGGACGCGCTGTTCGTCAAGCTGGCCGATCCCCGGCAGGCACCCCGGCTGGCCAGCGCCTTTAACCGCTATGTGCCCCTGGAACAGGCCGCCCGGCAAGACCTGAAAGTCACTTCTTTTGCCCTGCAGTCCCTGTCGCAGCTCGCCGCCGAATCGCAGGTCATCGACAAGAACGCCCTGTTGGAAAGGCCGGGGAATGCGGGCGTCTATGCCCCGCTGATCCTGGGTATACTCATCCTGCTGTCCGCCAGTTTGAATTTTGCCAATACCACCGTGGCGCAAAGCCATCGACGCCTGAAAGAAATCGGGGTCCGTAAGGTAATGGGCAGCAGCGTCCGCCAGATCATGCTGCAACAATTACTGGAATGCACCCTGATTGTCATTCCCTCCATCGGACTGGCCATGCTGTTGGATCGGCTCTGGTTCCCCGTCTACAATGGCATGCTCATCTATTTGGATCTCCGGGCTTCCTGGCTCAGCGATCATGTGTTGCAACTGGTCCTGGTGAGTCTGTTTTTTGTCGTAACCCTGCTGGCCGGAGGTTATCCGGCTTTCTATATCAGTCGTTTCAATGCCACCAGCATTTTTAGGGGCGCCGTGCGTTTTGGCGGCCGCAATCTCTTTTCACGTGGTCTCCTGGGTGTGCAGATCGTGATCATTTTCATCACCCTCATCACCTCCGTTGCCTTTGCCCGTAATGCCGCCTTTCAGCGGGATTATGATTACGGCTACCGTCGGGACGATATCATGGGCATCTGGCTGCCTCCCGGGAACGATGGCAAAATCCTGCGCAATGAATTGAGTCGCATCTCACAGATCCAACAACTGGCGGGGGTGCGGGACCAGATAGGCTTCTCTTACCATAGCTGGCCGCTGGAAGCGGAAGGCAAAAAGAAAGAATGCGTTTACCTTGAAGTAGGGCCTGGCTATACCGACCTCATGGGTCTGCGGCTGGTGGCAGGAAACTTGCCGGCGACGTTGCCTTCGGATAAGGAAGGGGTGCAGCAAAATATGCTGATCAACGAGAAGTTGGCCTTTGCCATGGGCTGGAAACCTGCAGAAGCCATTGGCAGGATCATCCGGAAAGACGAAAAAACCACCTGCCTGGTCGTCGGAGTATTGAAAGACTTCACCCAGAACTCCTTCAACGATCCTATACAACCTTTGGCCATGTGCCTCATCGCCCCGGAGCAGGCTTCACAATGGGTGATCCGTGCGAGGCCCGGTCATCTCGCCGAAGTCTACAACCAGGTAAAGTCTATCTGGGCGAGGCTGTATCCGGCGACACCGCTCGGCAGTTATTTCCAGGATGAAGTATCAGTCTTAAGCATACGGCTCAATGCCATCATCACCCGTATCTTCTCCGGCTTTGCGTTGATCACCATCTTTATGGCGGCAACCGGCATGTTTGCACTCGTTTCACTGACAGTACTCAAGCGGTTACGGGAGATCGCCATCCGGAAGGTAGTAGGCGCCCGGGGCCGGCATATTTTCTGGCTCGTGGGCGCAGGCTATGGACGCATCTTTCTGATTTCCTCGCTCATCGGTTGTACCCTGGGTTTTCTCCTGGCCCGCCAGTTAATGGATATGATCTTCCGCATCAATGCAGGCGTACGGATGGACTCCCTGATCATCAGCTTTTCGGGCATCCTCTTTTTGAGTGGCACCATCATCGCTTCGCGGGTTGCCTACCTCTCACGTGTCCGTACGGCGGAAGTGCTGAAGACGGAGTAGTAAACCTACTCACTTCGCAGGCTATGCACCGGATTGCTGGTGGCGGCCCGGACGGACTGCGCGCCGATTGTTGCCAGAGCGATCAGGGTTGCCAGGGCGCCTGCTCCTGCGAAGATCCAGGGGTTCAGGGGAATATGATAGGCGAAATTCTGCAGCCACCGGTGCATGGCGTACCAGGCAATGGGGGTGGCGATAAGGACTGACAGGAGGACGAGCCGGATGAAGTCCTGTGATAGAAGGAACATGATATTCGCAACTGTGGCCCCCAGGATCTTGCGAATACCGATCTCCCGGACGCGCTGTTGGGCGTTGAAGGTCGCCAGGCCGAGAAGTCCAAGGCAGGAGATCAAAATGGCGATGAGGGAAAAGGTCAGGATCAGAGTAGACACTTTGGCATCCGTCTTATAGAGGCCATCGAAGTCTTCGTCGAGAAAGGTATACTCGAATGGCTTATCGTAGATGTATCGCTGCCAGATAGAGCGGGTTGCCGCCAGTGCGGCGGCAGCTTTGCCCGGCCCGGTCTTTATGAAGAAGACGGTCCGCCACTGGTCACTGTTGAATATAACCAGGGGGTTGATCTTTTCATGCAGGCTGGCAAAATGGAAGTCTTTTACGACGCCGATGATTCTGCCGGTGTCCTGTTGAAAGATAAAGCGCTGACCCAGGACCGGTTGATGGATGTTTAATTCGCCGACGGCGGTTTCGTTCAGAATAAAGTTATGGCGGTCGGTGGGCTGTTGTGCGTCGAACCAGCGACCCTGCTGCAGCTGCAGATGGAGGAGTTTGTTATAGTCCTCGTCGGCCGACAGCTTGTAGATGACCGGGGTGAACGCCGTATCATGGCCGTCCCAGTCGGTTTCGCCACTGCTGGTGAGACCTATCTGGACGATGGATTCACTGGCCGCGGCGGCGCCTTCGATGCTACTCCGTGAGAGTAGTTGGGCTTTGATGCTGGCAGTCACGGCGCTTTGTTCTGCATCTGTCTTGCCCCTGAACAAGGAGTAGGGTAGGCCGAAATAAAAGATCTGGCTGCGATCGTAACCGGGGTTGGTATGCTGAATATAGCCGAGCTGCAGCTGGATAACGATGGTGCCCGCGATAAGGATGATGGAGAAGGTGAATTGGAGAATGACCAATCCTTTGCGCAGGTAGACGTCTTTGAATTGCAGTACGTTGGCGCCCCTCAGAACTTTTAGTGGCCGGAAGGAGGAAAGCAGGTGGGCCGGATAGATGCCGTTGAGCAAGGTGGCCGTCAGCAAGGTCAGGCCCAGGATCTTCCAGGTCTCAGGATCGGCAAAAGGCTCCGGAAAGTTCACGTCCGTGAGCTGACGGAAAAGGGGCATAGCCAAACGGATCAAGACAAGAGTAATCATCAGCGATAGAATGCTGATGAGGAGGGATTCGATGACAAACTGCATGAAGAGGCTGCCTTTCCCTGCTCCGACGATTTTGCGGATGCCAACCTCTTTGGCCCGCATGCTGGCTCTGGCAGTCGTGGCATTCACATAATTTATGCAGGCAATGAGGAGGAGAAAGACGCCGAGAATGCCGAAAATATATACCGTATTGCGGCTGCCGTGCGCGATCACGTTGGAAGTGATACCTGTCTCGAGGTGCATGGCTTTTAGCGGTGTCAGGGAAAAGAAGTTTTTGCCGTCGCTGGGATCGTTGTTGTGCATGATGCCGGTGACGAGACCAGCTACCTTTTTCGGGTCGGTGGCGGGGCGCAGCTTCAGGAAGGTAATGTAGTTGTAGTTATTCCATTGGAGAGACTGCCTGACCCGTAGGGGGTTTGACAGCAGGGCATTCATGGGCATCAGGACGTCCAGCTGGAAGCTCGAGTTGGCGGGGTTGTCGCGGATGATGGCGGCCACGCGGAAGTCGATGGAGTCCTTGCGAATGATCAATCCGACGGGGTCTTTCGCACCAAAATATTTTTTCGCCTTTGACTCGGTCAGAATCAGGCTATAAGGGTGCCGGAAGAAAACGGCTGGGTTACCCCGAACAAAATCGTAGTGGAAGATGCGGAACCAACTGCTGTCCACATAGGCGCTGTTTTTCTCCGCAAGCAATTCGTCATTTATCCGGAAGACGGTGTTATAGGCAGGCTGCAGGGAGGTAATGTCCTCCACCTCCGGTACGCCGGCACGCGTGGCTCCTGCCAGGGGGTGTGGCGTTGTGGCCAGGAGTATATTGGCTTTTGTGGTATGGGACGTGATGCGGTATATGCGGTCGGCATCGGGATGCCAGGCGTCATAGGTGGTCTCGTTCTGCACCCATAAAAAGATGAGGACGGCGGCCGTCATACCGGCTGAAAGGCCGACAATGTTGAACAGCGAGAATGTCCGGTTCTTTTGGATATTCCGAAAGGCGATTTTGATATATTTTCCAATCATTTCCAATAAATTTCGTTTTACGCCAAATATCTCCCAAAGGTATTTTTTTATATCAATAGGCGGTTCACCGTAGCCTCAGCTGATAGAGCATATATTTGTTTGTATTACAAATTTGTTATATATTCTACTGTGAATCGAGCGAAATCTTTGCTGAAGCTATTATTACTGCTTATGATATTGCCTGAGCTTCATGCGCAGGACAGGAGCACTCCCTTGCTCAAGAAATGTCCGCTGAATACTATCAATTACGAGCAGGGGCTATTATTCAATCAGAGCATCTGTATCATTACCGATTCATCGGGTTTTTCCTGGATCAGCACTTCCATGGGGCTGCAACGATATAACGGGTACAATCTTGTAGATATCAACCCTATCATTGACCGGGATACGGTGCGCATCAAATCCCCGGTATATTTATACGGTTTGCGGGATGGACGGATATGGATAAGCTATAAAAAAGGCGTCCTGGAATTCAATCCGGGCCAAAACGCCTTCAAAATGGTCATGAGCCTTACTTGTTCAGCAGAGGGGTATTTCGCCATTGTACCACTAAAAGAAACGACCGAAGGGATTTGGTGTCTGCAGGAAAATAAAGGGTTGGTTATACTGAGTAAAGATGGACGGCAGCGAAAAATAGCTATCCCGATCGACACAATTGCCATCGATCAAATTATCAAGCCTGAACTCCCAACGCCGAAAGTCCTTACAACCAGCAGCACCGATTTTATTTTTATCCGTATTGGAAAACATCAGGTATTAAGGATCAATACGACGACCCATCAATGCGATACTATTTCCGGCGCCGACGGAGATATTCAAAGCATCAGCTGCAATGCTCACTCGTTATATATAGCTTCCACCCGGAGCCTCTCCCGTTATTCGATCTCCGGAGAACAATTGCTCAACCGGTCCTTATTCAATAAAGTAACTGACCAACCGGTAAGAATAAGTGTTGTCAATGCCATTGGAAATGACAGGGTCATCACCAGCGTCAACAATCAATTATTGGAGTATAACGATAACTTAGACCGGTTCAGCGTCAGCACTACTCTGGACGGGCTTCCTATAGTACCTGCCGGTGAGATTCAAGATATTTACTATGATGCGTTTGAACGAATATGGATCCTGACGAACGATGATGTCAAACGGATCCAGGACAGGGAGACCCCCTTTACTAATTTCAAATATCCGGGAACAGCCGGCAACTTTGTCAGGGCGCTCTATTTCGATGAAAAAAAGCAACAATTGCTGGTTGGCTGCCTGAATGGGGGTCTGCAATTGTATGATACATCTGCCAACCGGTTGTGGAGCACCCCGCTGCTGACGCCGGAAGTTAAAGATATTCTGGCTATCGACAAATTAAGCGAGAATACTTATCTGATCGTTACCTGGAAAAGGGGCTGGTATTTATTAGATCTTGGGAAAAGAAAACTGTCGGCTATCGATTTTTCAAAGGATAAGGCGTTCAGGGATCTTTTATACAGCAATACCTTTACCAACAACCTGCAACGGGTGAACGACAGTACGATATTGGTTGTATGCCAGGCCAATGTTTTTCGTTGTGTGTTTAATGGGTCCGCCGTCCGATCAGTGCATCCGGTGTTGCCTTTCTTCAGAAATCCGAAAAGTGGTCTGGACTGTCTTTTTTATTCCAGTGATGGCACATTGTGGGCGGGTTCCTATGATGGGGTTATCTATAAAATGGATAAAAAAGGTGTATTGCAAAGCATTCATTTACCGGAAAATTTTGGGATAAGATGTATCACGGAAGATGCTACGCATCATTTTTGGATCGGCTCCAACTCCGGTTTGTATGTCTATACTTCGGATGGCCGTCTGGTGAATAGTTTTTTCAGAGGGTCTGGTTTGCTCAATGACTGCATTTACAGTCTCCTGCCGCTGGATAGCGGGTCATCTGTCATTGCCAGCAGTAATTTAGGGTTATCGCTCGTTTCACAGAAGGGGACCATCAAAAATTATACAAAGGAGACGGGATTGCAGGATAACGAATTTAACAGTAATGCTGCTGTAAAGACCGCAGACGGGAAGTTATATTTTGGCGGTATCAATGGCATTACTGCTTTTTTTGCACGCGGGCTGAATGAACCGAAAAACAAGCCGGTATTGAATATGACGAAATTGGTCATCAACGATTCGAGCCATAACCCGTCAACAGGAATATGGAAGGGCGACACTATCGATCTGCGGTATGATCAGAACCATTTGGAGATGGATTTTGCCGCTATGGGGATATCAAACGCGGACAGGTACTTATATAAGTACCGGTTGGTAGAGTTTGAAAAGAATTGGAAAAGTACTCATCATCCCACTGGGATCCGGTATTTTTTACAAAGTGGGCATTATCTGTTCGAGATCAGCTGTGGTAATGTTTTGTCGGGCCAGGGCAGTATCAAGAAAGTGATCATTATTATCCATTCGCCCTGGTGGTCAACCTGGTGGTTTTCACTGGCTGTAGGCATACTTTCAGTATCGGGTGTCGTCCTGGTTTTTTTATTGTACCAAAAAAGACGGTATCAGAAAAGACTGCAAGAGCTATTGATGAAACAAAG
Source organism: Chitinophagaceae bacterium (assembly GCA_003167015.1). Classification (GTDB taxonomy): domain Bacteria; phylum Bacteroidota; class Bacteroidia; order Chitinophagales; family Chitinophagaceae; genus Puia. Next base: position 8,241 of record PMUF01000403.1, read on the forward strand.
GCTTCAGGCTCAGAGGGAGCGCATAAGCCGCGATTTACATGATAATCTGGGTGTTCAGGCCAATGCCATTTTTTATGGGACGGAATTGTTGATGCAAAATACAGGGAAAGTGGATCTGATCGGACAGATGCATGATACGGCCAAGGATATGCTGCTTGTGCTCCGTGAGACTTTGTGGGCGATGAAGAGCACGAGCGTAGAAACGACGGTATTATGGATGCGTATTCTGAATTTCATCAAGAGCCTGGGGGCTTATTATCCGTCAGTAAAGATAACGGCGCTGGAAATGTCTCCCGTGAAATCAAGTATGGGCGCATCAGCGGCGCTGAATGTCATTTTAATTGTCCAGGAAGCGATCAACAATTCAATACGTCATGCCGAAGCATCCCGAATCGATGTACAAAGCGAGCTCACAACAGAAGGCCACTGGAAAATCGAGATCACGGATGACGGAAAAGGGTTTGATAATCAAGCGATAAGAGAACGGCCTGAGTCATATGGACTTGACAATATGGCTGAAAGGGCAAAGGAGTCGGGTCTGTTGTTCGAGATCATTTCTGCTCCGGCAAGCGGGACAAGGGTTAAACTAATGGCCCATTTGGGTCATTTTCAGTGACTTATTTTTTAACGATCTTGGATACATTATGATTAGGATTGCCTTAGTAGACGATAAGAAAAACAATCGAATTATCCTCGCGGACAAGCTTTCACGAAGCAAATCTTTCGAGATCGCTTTCGAGGCGATTAACGGGGAACAGTTCCTGGAGAAGATGGCCACCATGCCTTCTGCCGGCCAGCCTGAAATTGTCCTGATGGATCTGGAAATGCCGGTTATGGATGGGATTGTGACTATTGCCATTGCCTCGGCGCTATATCCTGATATAAAATATGTCGTGTTGACGATATTCGATGATGACGATAAGATATTCAATGCGATAAAAGCCGGCGCCTGCGGCTATTTGTTGAAAGAGGAAAGCAGCGAGATCATTGCTGAAATGTTGATGCATCTATGGGACAGCGGAGTGGGGCCGGTTTCGCCCAGCATCGCCCACAAGATCCTGCAGATCATTAAACAGGAATCCGTCATCCCATCAGCTGCCAGCCCGAAAAAGGACAGCAATATTTTTCATTTGAGCGAAAGGGAAGAAGAGATATTAACGTATTTATGCCAGGGCATGGAATATAAAGAAATAGGAGAAAAGCTTTCCATAAGTTTGAACACGGTTAAGAAACACGTAGTCCATATCTATGAAAAGCTTCATGTCAATAATAAAACGAATGCTTTGCGTATTGCCTATACCCGAAAGCTGTTATAATGGCGGCTATGGCTTAAAAATTGAAGGCCAGCCTCAGGCCAACGGCAGACAGCGTAGCGCCCGACAGACTCGTCGCCTGGTATCTGATACCCAATTCCACGGCATTAAAATTAATCCCAAAAGAAGGCGCATAGGTAAAGCCGCCATAGCTCGTAGAGGCCACATCCCCGTTACCACCATTATAATAGACCCTGAAGGAGGAATAACCTAATTCACCCATCACAAATAAGTGCCTGGCGAAAATGAATTTGTATCCCGCCAGTACCGGGATTTGAAGACTGGCTTTTGTTGTTTTGCCTTCAAAAGATTTGGGTATCCACGCAAACGCCCCCGAGCCAAGGGTAACAAACCCGGGCCCGACATGATAAGACAAGCGGATACTTAGCCCTCCCATCGAATGATAATTAGTATTCGCTGAATTGCTCGCCAACCCGCCTTCCAGGCCAAAACCAACACTGAATGCTTTGCTTGGATTCTGGGCATTGACATGACTACCTACCGACATGAGGAGACAAAATACACCTACGGCCGCAAAATGATACATTTTCATAAAAAAACTGTTTTATGTTGTTATTGATTCGAAGACGGTTTTAGGGGCTGGGAATTACATCGGGCCGGGGTTCATTTTGCGGTTGAATCAGGTTGTTGTGTGTAGCGATCCAAAAATGGTCATTAAATTTCAGTGGGACAATACTCCATATGGGTGATATTTAAATCACCAACCATGCCCAAGCCGGATATAAGGGACAGACCTCTAAGGGATGAGTTGTGCTGCTGGAGAAAGAAGTGATTGGGGACAAATCAAAGCGATTTCTTTTGCCCGGACACATGACGTCGGTTGGTCCGGACAAACCAGCCAGGGATTCGGATGGCGATGCCGGCCAAAAGCCTAACCATCCACCACGCGCCTTTTCCTGCCCCTACCAGCAGCCGGTTGGCATGGGGTACCAGGTGATCGGTTTCGTGTGCGGGCCTGACGGGCCGATCCGCTGTTTTCTGTGAAAGTGGCATT
>PMUF01000565.1:0-2404 GCA_003167015.1 Chitinophagaceae bacterium
CCTATAGCTATGATCCGGAAAATTATCAGCCGCTGGGGCTGGCGCTGTACCGGCAGCGGATCGAACCAAAGCCCAGTCAGCTGGAATTCCTGGTGAACCCGGATATCTCCTACCGGCAGAACCGGCTGGCTGATACGGAAGAGCGCGCGGCGCCGGAAACAAGAGACCGTTCGAGGGAACGGTCGATCTTAGAAGCGGGAGCTCCGAGCGCAGGAGTGACAGGCGTGCGCGAGCGGGAGCTGTATTCACTGGCAGAAAGTGAAAGCAACCCTTACAGCTGGGACTTCGACGTCTGTCACATGGTGCTGGGCAACTTCCACTACAAGAAAATGAGCCTGGTAAGAGACTACAATACAGTGATCGACCAGCAGATGCAGCACTATGTCTTCGATGCCCTGTTCAACAATCAACCCCGGACTTTTCCCGGGCATATCTTCAACCTGAACAGGCCGGATGACTGGTATCACGTGATCACGGCAGATCCTACCCAGACCAGAGCCATCCTGCAAAGCCGGGCAGGATACAGCTATATCATCCAGGGACCGCCCGGCACCGGCAAGAGTCAGACGATCACCAACCTGATCGCCGATTTCGTGGCCCGGGGCAAGAGCATCCTGTTTGTCTGCGAAAAGAGAGCGGCGCTCGATGTCGTCTATCACCGGCTGAAGCAGGTTGGACTGGAGGAGCTTTGTTGTTATATCCATGACAGCCAGGGAGACAAAAGAGATTTTATCCGAAACCTCAGGACCACCTATGAGGATTTCACGAAAAATAAAATGGACCTGGCACTGATGAAGTCCAGGCGGCAGACATTGCTTGACCGGATGAACAGCCAGCTGGACCTGTTACGGGAGTTCCATCAGACCAGCCTGTTGGAAGGGGAGGATACCGGCATCGGCACGCGGACGCTGATCGAACGGCTGATCACGTTGCGGAAGGAATTAGTCGCCCTTCGACCGGAGGAAGAAGAGCGGTTGCCCTCCTACCTGGAATGGAAAGAAGCCGGGCCCGCGCTGGCGGAACTGGAAGCCCTGCTGGCGGAAACAGGCGCCGACCCTGTCTTTTCCGAACACCCCTTCAGCCGGCTGCGGGAAAGCCTCTTCATTTCGCCTACACCACACCGGGACCTGGGCGACGCGCTGCAACAGGCGCTGACCGTACTGGACGAGACAGAGACAATGCTGGACGCCTGCCGGCTGGAACCCTTGCACGCGCAAGATCCCGGGCGGCTCAAAAATCTGGTTCAGTTTTCCATATTGCTGTACCCGCTGGCCCGTACAGGTCATCTCGCGCTGGCCGATCCCGACCGCCAGGAGGCGAAAGAGCTGGATCGTCATATGCTGCACTACCGGCAGTTGCAGCAAGCCTGGCAGCAGGCGATGGAGAAAAATGCGGATTGGACGGACAAGTTAGGACGGCAGGACGTGGCCGCGGCGCTGGCGCTGGCCGTCCGACATGAAGGCTCTTTCCTTGGCATGCTGAACGGCCCCTGGCGGAAACTGAAACAGCAACTGCAGCAGCGATATGATTTCTCCCGGCATTCCGTCAAGCCTTCTTATACCACCGTGCTGGAATCCCTGCAGGCCGAATACGCGGCCGCCGGCGCCGCAGAAGAGGCCCGGCGTCAGCTGGAAGCAAGATACCAGCTGGAAAATATCGATACGGCATGGCGCAGCATCGATCTGCTGCAAAGTAAAAAAGGCCATCCCGAGCTGGACTATCTGCTGCAGCATCCGGATGGCCCGGCGCTGGTCGCTTCGCTACACGCCCTGCACCAACCGCTCAACCGGCTGGACACCCTTCTGCAACGCTGCCTGCAGGAGCCTCCCGCCGGCACTCTCTCCGCCATCCGGGACGAGCTGTTGACCTTGCAGCTCAATGCCGACGCGCTCGGGGAATGGCTGCCCGTTTTGCGGACCTTCAGTGGTCTGGCTCCGGGGGTAAAGAATACGCTTCGTCATTTGCCACTGCGTGTGCTACAGGCAGAGGCGGCTATTGTCCGAAAGGCTTTGCAGGAGCTCTATCAGCACAACCGCCTCTTCTCCGGCATAGACCAGTCCGGGCTGGAAAAAGCAGTGCAGCAACTGGGAGAAGGGTATAAAGCCCTACAGGAAGTCAATGCGGATACGATCCGGGCCTTTGTAAGGCACCGGTTCCTTCAGCAGCTGGATCTATCCAACAAACCCGCCAGCCAGCTGAATGAGGAACAAAAAAAGTTCAAGAAAACGTATACTGAGGGCAGGAAGATCCTGGAGAACGAATTCGGAAAGAGCATGCGTTATAAGAGTATCCGGGAGCTCTCCGCCAGGGAAAGCGGGGCGGTCCTGAAGGATCTCAAGCCGGTCTGGCTGATGAGTCCCTATAGTGTCAGCGACAGTCTTCCGCTGGATTTCGACAGCTTCGA
>PMUF01000565.1:2434-12184 GCA_003167015.1 Chitinophagaceae bacterium
GATCCCAATGACCTCGACAAAACGGATGAAGATACAGGCGACGAGTGGCTGAGCGACGATGCGGACAGCCTGCTGGCACAGGGCGCGCGCAAGCTCGAAAGCACGCTGCTGAGCTGGCATTACCGAAGCCACTATGAAACGCTGATCAGCTATAGCAATCACGCTTTCTACGAAGGAGAGTTATTGACCATTCCCGACAAAACGATCCATCACCGGGAAAAAGCGCCGATCCGCGTGGCCCGGCCCGACGATGCGACGGCTAATGCAGACTGCCTCTTCGACCGCAGTATCAGCTATCATCTGCTGACCGACAGCGTGTACGATAAGCGGAGCAATGGTGCAGAGGCCGGCTATATTGCCCGGCTGGTGAAGGAATTGCTGAATCGGGGGATCAGGGAGAGCATCGGTATCGTCGCCTTTAGCCAGGAGCAGCAGCATGCGATCGAAGATGCGCTGGACGAAATAGCGGCAGCGGACCCCGATTTTGCCCAACAGCTGGAAGAGGCTTACAACCGCACGGAAAACGACCAGTTCACCGGTCTTATCGTCAAGAACTTGGAAAATATCCAGGGCGACGAAAGGGATATCATCATCATGAGCGTTTGCTATGGATTCGACAGTCAGCGCCGGATGCTGATGAATTTCGGGCCGGTAAATAAAAGGGGCGGCGAAAAAAGGCTGAACGTGCTTTTCAGCCGCGCCAGGATGCATATGGCGGTGGTGGCCAGCATCCGTTATGAAGATATCACGAACGAATATAATGAAGGCGCCAATTACCTGCGCCGCTGGCTGCAATATGCGGAGCTGATCAGTGAAGGCCGGATGGCGGCAGCGCGGGTCATCCTGGACGGCCTGACGACCCGCAAACCTGTGGGGGCCGATGTAACTCCAACTATTATGCGTGAAGAGATCAGGGATCAGTTGGTGGCCCGGGGCTACGAGGTGGCGGAGCAGGTGGGGCAATCAGGTTTTAAGTGCTCGTTGGCCGTCAAGCGGACGCCGGAAGACGAGCAGTATGCCCTTGCTATCCTGATAGATGACGATCAGCATTACCGCAATGACAACCTGATCGAGCAGTATTACCAGCGGCCTGCCATCCTGAAAAGTTTTGGCTGGCAGGTATTGCCTGTGTATGCCAAGGATTGGCTGCACCAGCCGCAGAAAGTGATAGAGCAGGTTTTGAAGGCGCTGGGAAATGATACACCGCAGCCGCCCGTAGCGAACACCCTGTCAAAGCCGGCGGGCCCATATGACCACCTGGTCTTTCGCCGGTGGGTGCTGCCCGACGGGGCGGGTGAAAGATTCTGGGAAGCCGCGACCGACGGCAATAAGCTGATCATCGGCCAGGGCAAAACGGGTAGCCGGGGGCAGGCCTCCTTGAAAACCCTTGCCGATGACGAGGCAGCCCGGAATGAAATGAGCCGACTGGAAGAGGAACAGAAACGAAAGGGCTACAAGCTCTCAGGCGATAGCACCGACTCAGGAACCGCGTTGTGAGCCGCCGGTCAGCCGGGTGTTCTTGGGTACGCCCTTCGTATTAGCCTTGCCTTTGCCGGCGGGAAAGCCGGGAATATTGCTTTTCGGGCCTGCGAGCGGTTTGCCGTCTTTTTTCTTCTTGTTATTGGGAATGAGAGCCATATAAATAATTTTTTATAAGATAATAGAAATATAATTCGAAATTACTACTTTTTTCCGGTAGCTCAAAAGCACCATCAACAGCTATGCCTAAAGAACTCTATTTTGATATCAGTTCGGAATACAGCGGCGGGAGTCTCTTCCGGGTTCCGGAAAGCAGTGGTGAAATATCCTTTTTATACAACTACAGTGTCGCCGATCCGAAGACAGGCGAAGTGGAGGTATTCGATACCTGGTATACCAGCTTCGAGGCGTTCTGGAAAGCATTGACGAAGGAAAAGGACTGGTACTACCGGCATCCCTTATTTGTGCATCCGGAGCAGCGGGCCTTTGTGAGAGAACAGTTGAAGGGAGCGAACTGGAGCATCCACCCGGATAAAAAGTGGCAGGAGAGCCATCAGCGCCAGTGGAAAAAGGTGCTGGAAGATCCCGGGACTTATTACCGGGGACCTCAGGCTTCGTAAAATTCTTCCCCATACATATCGATGAGCGGCTGGCCCATCCGTTGTAAATACTCGTTGCATTGCTGCAAAAGATGGGGAGAGGCATTGGAGGAATAATAATCCCCCCGGTACCAATAGCTGAATAACGGCGCCAGCGGCAGTTGACCGACGCTTTGTCCCTGCACGATCATCCAGTGCAACCGGCCGATCTCGTCATCGGGAAGATGATTGAAGACCCCGCTGTTCAGCAAGTCCCTCGTCAGGTCTACCAATGTAGGTGTCATGAGCATGTTTTAAGGAAAGTTCCTGCAATTATGTTACCACAAAGTGAATTGTATGTTATGTCTCCGTAATGGGTGGTCGATGTGCAATACATGTGGATATGCCCTACCTTTATCGTATGCAAACCATCAAAATAACCGGCCTTTTATTGTTATCGGCCCTGGCCTTACGGTCCGCCGCCCAGGAACCTGAGTATCTTCATCCCCATACCTCGGGAAAAGGATGGCATCCGCTTTTTGACAAGAGCCTTTCCAACGCCATCTTCCCCGACAGCGTCTGGACTGTGGCGGACGGGGTACTAACGGCCTCAAAGGACGAATCGATCTGGAGCGCTAAAGAATATGACGATTTCATTTTAGACCTGGACTTCATGAATGCGCCCGGCACCAATAGCGGGGTGTTGGTGCATGCGACGGACACCAGGGACTGGATCCCGCATTCCGTCGAGATCCAGATTACCGATGATTACGCGGACGAGTGGGCGAAGGCCGAACCGGACTGGCAGTGTGCCTCCATCTTTGGCCATCAGCCTGCCACCAAACATCTCGTTAAAAAGCCCGGAGAATGGAACCACTATACGGTGACCTGTAAGGGCAGGATGATCTGGGTCGTGCTGAACGGCGAGCTGGTGAACACCTGTGACATGAGCCTGTATACGTCTGCCAGCAAGAATATCGACGGGACCACTGCCCCCGGCTGGCTCAGCAATCCCATGGCGACGTTGCCGCTGCATGGACATGTCGGCTTACAGGGCAAACATGCCGGCGCGCCCATCTATTTCCGGAATATCATGATCAAGGAACTGAAGTGATATGCTGAAGGATAGTCTTTTATTGATCATTTCCCTGCTCTTCGTCGTTTCGATGCTGGCGATGCTGAGCGACAAGCTGCGGATCTCCTATCCGATTTTCCTGGTGATGGCCGGGCTGGGCATCAGTATAATACCGGGTATCCCGCAGATCCGGCTGGACCCCAATATCGTGTTCATCATCTTTTTGCCGCCACTGCTGTATTCAGCGGCCTGGTATACTCCCTGGCATGAATTCTGGCAGATGCGCCGCCCGATCGGCTTGCTGGCCTTCGGGCTCGTACTGCTGACAGCGACAGCCACGGCCTATGCCGCGCATTACCTGATCCCTGATTTCCCCCTGGCGCTGGGTTTCCTGCTGGGCGGGATCGTTTCACCGCCGGATGCGGTAGCGGCCACCAGCGTGCTGGAGAACCTGAAAGTGCCTAAAAGAATTGTGACGATCCTCGAAGGGGAAAGCCTGGTCAATGATGCATCCAGCCTTATCATTTATCGGTTTGCGCTGGCTGCCTTATTCACCGGGAAATTCATTGTCTGGAAAGCTGGATTGGATTTCTTGCTGGTCGTCTTCATGGGGATACTGACCGGGCTGGTCATTGCCCATATCGTCTATGCCATTCATCGCTGGCTGCCAACCACGGCCACTATCGACACGGCCATCACGCTGATCTCTCCCTATCTGATGTATATCACGGCCGAGCATTTCCATTATTCCGGGGTGCTGGCGGTGGTCAGCGGGGGACTCTTCCTGAGCTGGCGGTCACATGACGTCTTCAACTATAGCAGCCGGCTACAGTCCATGAGCGTATGGAATGTGATAGTGTTCCTGCTGAATGGCGTCGTATTCATCCTGATCGGACTGCAGCTGCCGGGGATTGTACGGGGCTTGGGCGAATATTCCTTACGCGCCGCCATCGGATATGGCTTCGCGATCAGCCTCGTGGCCATCCTTGTACGCCTGGCGTGGGTATACCCGGGGGCTTATCTGCCGAGGCTGTTGAGTAAAAGGATTCGCCGGACGGAGACCCGGCCCGGGCAGAAGCTGGTCTTCATTACCGGCTGGGCCGGAATGCGCGGTGTCGTCTCCCTGGCGTCGGCGCTGGCCATACCCATCACGCTCGCCGGAGAAGATGCTTTTCCCCATCGCAATCTGATCCTTTTCATCACTTTTATCGTCATCCTCGTCACCCTGGTGTTCCAGGGGCTGACGCTGCCACTGATCATCCGGTGGTTAGGCGTGGAGGCTGATGACAACGAAGAAGAACAGAAGCATTTGTCATTGCGGCTGCGGTTGGCAAGGACCGTGTTGCAGCATATCGAAACGCAATATGAACAGGAGGTCACATCGATAGAGCCTTTCCGGCAGCTGAAAGCGCGCTATGAGCGGATAGCCGATGTCGCGGGGCGGCAGATCGGCACCGGGGACCAGCAGGAAAAAGAGCCGGATTTTATGCCTGTCTTCAGAAAGCTGCTACTGGAGCTTGTCCAGATTCAACGCCAGGAGTTGTCGCTGTTACGGAATGGTGATGAGTATTCCGATGAGCTGCTGCGCAGCAAGGAATTTGAGCTGGACCTGGAAGAGGCCCGGTATAACAGGTGAGGACGCGCGAGGGCGCGGCCGATCCCCTCCCCGGAAATAATTTAATAATTTCCAGCCTCGGAAAAAAGACGTAAATTTTATAAAAATTTTTTTATGTCTGACACAAATCAAACGCTGGCCGAGAAAGCCAATGCCCTGAAAGAGCAAGCCGCCGAAAAATTAGGTGAGCTGAAAGAAAAGGCAGGAGAACTGACGGACAATATCCGGTCAAAAGCCGGAGAGACATGGGACAAACTGAATTCAGACGAAACAAAAGAGTCGCTGCAGCATTTGAAAGATGAGGCGACAAAAAAGTTGAGTGAGGCAGGCGAAAAGCTGGGTGAACTGGGAGATAAGGCTAAAGAGGCATGGAATAAAATAACCGGTCATCATGATGATCCGGCTAAACCTTAAGGTGGCCGCTACTGCGGCACTTTATGTACATGCTGGAGAACCACCCTATATAAGTCATCCGGGCTGAAAGGTTTGACCACTACATCATTAACGCCCGCCGCGAAGGCGCCGCTTTCCACTTCATTCGGGGTACTGGCTGTCAGTGCAATGATCGGAAGCGTTTCGCCCCGCTGACGCAAAAGGATAGTCGCCTCATATCCATCCATAACAGGCATGTGGAGGTCCATCAGGATCAGTTGGTGTCGATCGGGCTCCAACAGTTCGAGAGCTTCCTCTCCATTGGAGGCAATATCCACTACAGCCCCCTTGCTTTCCAGCATCGTCTGGGCTACGAGGACATTCAGGGGGTTGTCCTCCACCAGCAGCAAATGGATGCCGCGGAGCAGCTGTTCGCCGCCGGCCCCGGAAGCATGGTGAGGGCTTTCTTCGATGGTTGCGCTGGTGAAAAGAAAAGTTTGTGTAAAATAAAAGGAGGATCCCTGGCCGGGTTCGCTGGTCAGTTGAAGACTAACCCCTTGTAATTCGAGGATTTTCTTTGTAATCGCCAATCCCAGTCCGGTGCCGCCGTAGCTGCGGGAAGTAGAGGAGTCGGCCTGGGTAAACCGGTCGAAAATAAGGCTTTGCTTTTCCAGGGGGATGCCGATGCCGGTGTCTTCCACTTTGACGGTGAGGTCGACAGACTCCGGCCCTATAGAATCGACGCTGATAGATAACCGTACAAACCCTTCCCTGGTGAATTTAATGGCGTTATGGACAAGGTTGTTGATGACCTGGCTCATTCGGGTAGGATCGCCCAGCACCTTTTTATCAAGTTTTGCGTCGATGTCGGCGAGGATCTGAATACCTTTTTCATCTGCGGCGTTTTTCAAACCGGCCACTATATTTCTTGCAATGGCTGCCAGATCCATGGGAATATTTTCGAATCCGATCTTCCCTTCCTCGATTTTATTATAGTCGAGTATATTATTGACGATGGACAGCAGGTTGTTGGCAGAGAACAGAAGGACGTCCAGGTCTTCTTTCTGGTCTTCACGCGGGTTCTGGTTCATCATCAGGTGGGTCATCCCGATGACAGCATTGAGGGGGGTCCGGATCTCATGGGACATCGTGGAAAGGAATTCGGTCTTGCTGCGTAAGCCCTGCTCGGCCTGTTCAGCGGCCAGGCGTAATGACTGGGCGAAGCGATGGGACAAGGCGAGGGATTGCAAAAAGAAGAAGGTGATATAGCAAACGAACAGGACTATACGCCAGTCGGAGATCAATCCGAAATAATGCAGGTTCATGAGTAAGCCGATGAACAACATGACCGCCGTGCTCAGGAGGGCAAACAGGGATCCGCTGCGGCGATGTTTAGCAGCCCGCAGGAAGACATACATCGAATAGGCAATACAGAAAAACATCATGCCCAGGAAAGTGATCAACAGCTGTGTGAAGATCAGCGTGGGAGTGAACAGGACAATCGCGCTGTAGCCCAGACAGAACCAGAGGAGACCTTTTGTAATGATGGGAACGATATCCAGGGGGTACAGCCGCCGGGTATAGGCACAGAACAAGCCCATCGACAGGTAAAGGGAGAGATATTCGAGCCGTATAGTGATAAACCAGTTCAGATCCAGAAATAAAGAATGGAGCACATACAGGTTAGTTCCTATCATCCTGTAGCTGAAAACGATGCAGAACAGGGCGAAATAAAGGATTGTCCTGTCATGTTTGCCGAACATAAAAAGACCCAGAAAAAAGAGGCCGCCCATAAACATACAGCCGGCGAGGACGCTATCATAAGCAGCGTCCCGGTTTTTTTTCAGGAAAAGCTCGTCCTTATCCCCGATCAGGATATGTTTGTAGGGGCCGCCCCGAAATTAGCGATCTGGAGGACCATGGTCAGCGTATCATGTTCGCCGTTTGGCAGGGCGATAGTCCGGGTCACCCAAAACGGAGTGGCTTTGTCTTCGGTGGTGGCAGGTTCGCCATTCTGTATCTGCACTACGCCATTAACATATAATTTATAGGCGCAATAGGTGTCCGGTACCTCCAGGCCGATGCGGGGCCTTTTGGCGGGCAGCAGGATTTTGAGAGTATAAGTGGCATATCCCTGAGAAGGGATTTGTTGACCTTTGACCTGGAGATTTTTCCATAATACAGGAAAAGGAACATAGTCGGGTGCAGCGGAGGAAAGGCTATCGGGAGAAAGGAGGCGGTTCCAGAAGAAACCCCATTCACCGTCCAGGGAAACCGATCGACCGAACAGGTCCTGGTTGCGGAGATCCAGTATTCCGGTGCGGGCAACCGGGGGTTGCCCGTCGGCAAAACAGGAAAAACAGAGCGCTACCAGCAGGGCTATACCGGCTATTTTCGAGAGGTTCCTTCGCATAAGGCGGACANNTCGAGGAGCTTGAAGAACTGATCCAGCTGCGGCAGGATGACGATACGCGTGCGGCGGTTAGCGGCACGGCCTTCTTCGGTATCGTTACCGGCTGCGGGCACATATTCGCCACGGCCGGCTGCGGTAATATGCGCAGGGTCGAGGCCATATTGCGTCTGCAGGATACGGACGACGGAAGTGGCGCGTTTGACGCTAAGATCCCAGTTGTCCTTCAGCGGGCCGGGATGGTTGTACGGCTTGTTGTCCGTATTGCCTTCCACCTGGAATTCGATATCGGGCTGCGCTTTCAGCACGGTCGCTACTTTGCCGAGTACGACTTTCGCCGCTTCTGTCACATCCCATTTGCCGCTGGCGAACAGCAGCTTGTCGGAGATATCGATATAGACGACGCCTTTGTCGACCTTAATGTTGATGTCCTTGTCGTTTACGTCTGCGAGGGCACCTTTGAGGTTCGTCACCAGGGCCAGGTTCAGCGAATCTTTGTGCGCCAGTTCAGCCTGGAGGTTCTGGATGTAGGTATCCTTTGCTCCGATGTTGTCCAAAGATTTTTTGATGCTTTCTGCCTGGGAGCTGGAGATCACAGAAAGATCCTGCAGTTGCTTGAGGGTAGCGTCATGGTTTTGCTTCAGGAAGTCGATTTGCTTGTTGAGTGCGTCGATCTGGGCCTGAAGGGCGGCTGCTTTGGTAGCGTCCGAGGAAGTAAGGTCGTTACAGTTCTTCAGATCGCCGGCAAGTTTAGCGTTAGCGGCGGTCAGGGAATCGATCTTTGCCTGCGCAGCTTTGAATTTTTTTGAACTTACGCATGAGAATAGGAAGATAGCTAAAGCAGCGAAAAGCAATGATTGTTTAAGCTTCATAGTAATGTCATTTTTTTTAAAAAATCATTCTACTCCGCCCGGTGCGATCATACGGTTAGAGAAGAATGGGTCAAAGATATGGTAACTAACCATATAAGACCATTTGTTGCGGTTAAAAATAGGCATATTTGATGCCAAACTCATCTTGGCCGATCATTGTGGGAGTGCTGACGCTGCTTTTACATGACTTTAAAGGTATGTTTTACATATATTTTTCAGGAAGCCTCCGAAAAGAGACAACCTATTCTACCTTATCTATAGGTTGATGGGCATCCTGTCTCCCTCCTGTCAGAATCCGAGGAAGCTGAATCTGATCGACGGGGTCACGTCCTTGAAAAAGTGGTCGAAATACATAGCGGGTCCGATGTGGAAGGGGCCATGCTGCCATATAAAGGGGCTGAGACGGAATGCAGGCTTAGAATTAAAATAATCCCCCTCGCTGTGAGCGAGCCAGGCGAAGGATAAAGCCGCTTTCAGCCCGTTGGGGTGCTCGGGCAGAACGGCGTGGAAGCCGATACCGACCCAATCATTCCGGAAGGTCTGCGGTTGGCCCTGTGCGTTGGTCGAAAAGAAAAAGAGCGGTTCCCAATATGCGCGGAAAAAATATCTGATCGAGCCCCGATTCAAGATGACGCCGGTATTGAGCGTGAAAGAGGGGACGAAATAATTCCGGTAATTCTGGATGGCGACCGAACCATTGAACATTAACGCATTGCTGGAATGGAGATGCGATTTGATGGTTGGTTTTTTAATAATATAGCAGTAGGGGCAGGTATAGACGTGATGCGGGGCTTTGATATCCGACAGCATGGTATGAATCGTCTCGTTCAGGCCGTTGGCGACGTAGGCATCCAGCTCGCTGTAGCGGTTCAGGAAGAAGCAAAGGCGATCATAGCGGAGGTACCGATAAGATTTTCCCACCTCACTGTGGGTGACCAGCATAATGTAGATGGTGTCCTGCTGGATCTTCAGCAGGGCGGGCTCGTTGCCGTCGACCAGGAAGCTGGTGCCGGGGGGCCGGTACTGGCGGATGCGCAGCTTTCTGTGGCCGGAGGTGTCGATGAGATAATCGATGCGTTTGCCGGTCATAGGGTCGGACAGAGAATCCCGGAGGGGTTTGAGGTCGCCCAGGAAAACCATCAGGAGCGAGTCGATGTTCTCGAAGGTATGGAGGTCATAGCCATTGGCCAGATCGATCCTGAGCTTGTTGCCCCTGTCGAGAGTGATCGTATAGTCAATGTCGAAACTGTAGGGCCAGGGGGTGAACAGCCGGTCGTCCGGAGAGAGGGCGTTGTATTCAGCCGTGGTCATTTCACCATGGTCATTTTCCTGGGCACAAAGGGTCCCTG
>PMUF01000603.1 GCA_003167015.1 Chitinophagaceae bacterium
GAATCCTATAGCGGTATCCGCGTTATCAAATCATTCGTGCAGGAGAATGCCATGCTCCGCTATTTCAGTCACAACAGCGAAGAATACCGAAAGAATGCCGTGGGACTCGCTAAGATCGAATCCATCTACTTCCCCTCCATGGGATTGATGATCGGGCTCAGCACCCTGATGGCTATCATGATCGGCGGCATCTATGTTATTTACGGCCGGCACAATACCGACCTGGGCACCATCACCGAATTCGTCATCTATATTACCATGCTGACCTTCCCGGTCAGCGCTATCGGCTGGGTCGCCAGCATGGTCCAGCGCGCCTCCGCCTCGCAGAAACGGCTGAATGAATTCCTGGATACAGCCTCCACGATCCAGAACCCGTCCGAACCGGTGGCCATCCCCCTACAGGGAAACATAAGTTTCCAGGATGTGGATTTCACCTATCCAAATACGGGTATACATGCACTTAAAGAATTTAATCTGGAAATCCGAAAAGGGGAGAAGGTGGTGATCATCGGGAGGACCGGCAGCGGTAAGACAACGATCGCCCAACTGCTATTGCGGATGTATGACCCCGACCAGGGGAAGATCCTGATTGACGGCGCCGATCTGCGGCGATTCGACCTGCAGGATCTCCGGCGTCAGATCAGCTACGTGCCGCAGGACGTATTCCTTTTCAGCGACACCGTCACGGGTAATATTCAATTCGGTCTGGACCATCCCGATCCCGAAAAGGTCCGCCAGGCGGCCCATTACGCCAGTGTCGAAAAGGAGATCGAAGGCTTTGCCGACCGCTATGATACCATGATAGGCGAGCGGGGCGTCACCCTCAGCGGCGGCCAAAAACAACGGATTTCCATCGCCAGGGGTCTGATCAAAGACCCGGAGATCATCGTTTTCGATGACTGCCTCAGCGCGGTCGACGCCAAGACCGAAAAAGAGATCCTGGGCAATCTGTACCAGTATTTACAGCATAAAACTGCTATTATCATCACCCATCGCATCTTTTCCCTGTTCGATTTCGATCGTATCGTCGTACTGGAAGACGGAAAGATCGTCGAATCAGGAACTCACCGGGAATTGATGGCGCTCAATGGCTACTATACCTATCTCTATGAGCAGCAGCAGGCAGAAAACAGCCCTGCCTGACCGCCGAGTTTCCGGCGCCGGATGAACGTCGCTAACAACGCGGCTAAAAAGGCCTTACTTAGGTGGGACAAATCTTTCAGCAAATTTTGCTAATTCGAAAACAATACTATATTTGTGACTGCTTAATTAGAAATTTTCAACTGCAAAACAAATCATTGTGGCGTACGACAACAACGACAAAAGAATGGAAAGCGTTTACAGCAAACGCATCAGAGCCGGGAAACGCAGGACGTATTTCTTCGATGTAAGGGCTACCCGTAGTAACGATTATTATCTCACTATCACTGAAAGCCGGAAGAAATTCAATGAAGACGGGTATGACAGGCACAAGATCTTCCTGTATAAGGAAGATTTTAACAAGTTCCTGAAGGCACTGACTGAGGCGGTGGATTATGTAAAGACCGACTTAATGCCGGACTTCGATTTCGACGCCTACAACCACGACAATGTGGCTGAAAATGAAGGCAGCTACCAGGAAAGCAGCATAGTTAACGAGATCGATGACGATGTTGTTAGTCCTGCCCCTTCCGCCCCGGTTGCCCATACCCCGCATACTCCTACTCCTACCACCACAACAGGAGAAGAGGTGGATAAATGGTAAGATAGTTAAAACCTATAGCGGCCCCTACTTTGTAGGGGCCTTTTTATTTAGTTGCGTGTCAATTTTTCAATGACGCCGCACAGTCTTTCGGCTTCATGCCGTCTTCCATACACCCGGATACCCGGATTTTCCGGAAGGTCGATATTCTTACTGTACTGCCATCGATCCATCAGGTCGACGAGATAATGGCTCAACTGTACCACCTCTGAACGGTCGAAGTTTTCTCCAGCCTTCATTTTGCGGATAATTTGCTCATTTTCGCTACCATGGGGAGCGATGCTGACGATGGGCTTAAAAACTGCCAGATATTCGTAGATCTTACCGGGTACGTGAATCCCTTCGTTCTCAAATTTTGGGTTGATCAGGAATACCACGGTACTTTTATAAAGCTCCCCGACTACCCGGGCATGCGGCATATAAGGCAGTTCTTCCAGGATGGGCCCTAATCCAAGTTCAACGATGCGTTCTCTGATGGTAGGAGCCAGCGTACCCACAAATTTTAGCTTTACAGGAATATCCGGGCGTTGTTCTATAGCGGTTCTCAGGGCGTTAAAGAGCATTTCCGGTTCGTAATGGTCTGCCATGATCCCGGTGTAGATGATCTCAAAGAAAGCTTGTCTGACCGGGGGGCGGGGCTTGAACAGGTCTTCGTTAAAACCCATGGTATGGACAAATATTTTGGAACAGTCCCGGCCACTCAATTTTTTGCATTGGAGCGCTTCCGAGGATTGGCAATGCGTCATTATCCGGTCTGCGGCCAGCAGTACCTTTTTTTCCAGTCTTTTGTCGAAATAGCTTGCGATGCCCGTCCGGTAAAACTTTGATAAATAGGAGATTTCAGTCCAGTAATCGTGAATATCGGCAATCCAGGAGATATGGGGAAAATGCTTTTTTAGTTTCAGCCCGATGAGATGCGTTGAATGTGGCGGCCCTGCGGTAAAGACGACATCGATCTTTTCCGTTGTGAGTATAGCGGCGGCACGGGCGTAAGCATGCTTATTCCAGCCCCTCCTGGGGTCGGGAAGGAAGAAATTACCCCGGGCGAACCGGGCTGCTTTTTGCAGGAAGGTAGGATGCGGTTCATCCACGAGTCCATTGGCCGGCACTTTCCCCTTTCCTATGAATCGTTTATAAACACCGAATAATTCGGAGGTGCCGGTTCTGAAGGTTTGGGTGGAACCGTCGATCCGGTTCATCAGCGTTTCATCGATAAAGGGATAGGTAGCCACCTTTTCATCTACGGTCACCACATAGGTATGGATCGAACAGGCAGAGAGGTAGCGGGTGATATCCAGCCAGCGTTGTACGGCGGGACCGCCACTGGGAGGCCAGTAGTAGTTGAGCAGCAATATTTTAATCCCCATGCTTTACGGCTTTTGCTATAACCACTCCTTTTTTCTTACACTGACGGCGATGGCAATGATCAATAACAGATAGATCGAAATGCTTCCGAATTCCGCGATCCGGTTACCGGTTGCAAAAGATTGGGGCTCAAAGCGGAATTCTATCGTATGATCACCCGCAGGTATGGACATCCCGCGCAGCACGTAGTCTACCCGCAGATAATCCGTCTTCTGGCCGTCGATAAAGGCATTCCACCCCTTGTCGTAATAAATTTCGCTGAAAACAGCGAACTGGTTCGTTTTGGCAGAGGACTTATAAATGATCTTATCATTCAGATTTTGTTCCAACCTGATGCTGGCCGTGCTGTCAGGGACAGGGGCTTCCTTCACCAGGGAAGCGAAACGCTGCTGGATGATCGCCGTATCTTTTACATTGATACTATCCAGTGCTTTCATTTCTTCATTGCCATCTTTGACGTAGTGTATGGCTTTGACCAGCCAGCAGGGGCCGAAAGCGCCGGGATTAAGCCGGGCTACCGGCTGTCCGCCACGTTGATCAGGCTGGATGAAATATTTGGTATTCAGCATGTCGTATACCTGCATATTACCTTTGGACAGCTGATTGTCGATGAGGTCCTGGTATAATCCCAACTTGGCAGGCGAATAGCCGCCGACGGAATTGTGAAAGTAGGAAGCCTTTGCATCCTGGAACGGATCGCCGCCGGATTCATCCAGCACCCGAAAATTTTTGTCAGGATCACTTTTGATCTGCTGATCAGCCACGCTGGGCGTAATTGCAGCGTCGAAGTCAGCCTGTTCGACATAACTGTCCTGGTTGAGATAACGGCTGGAAACGGCCAGCAGGTCATAGGAACTCAGCACCAGCAGTCCTGCCAGCAGTATAGGCTGCCTGATGCGGCCTTTCAGATAAAAAGCCACCAGCGCCGCTGCCAGTACGATCAGCACGATAGTGCGCAGCAGATCGGATCCATACATCGTCTGCCTGTCCGCCTGCAATCCTTTCATCAGCGTATTCCCTGTCGCTATCGCCTGCTGCTGTGTATCCTGGCCTCCCTGTCTTCCCTGGGACAGCTGCTGGGTCTTCATTTGCATCAACCTGTCTTTCAGCCTGATATCCCCTTCTCCCTGATAACTGGCCACAAAATAAAAGCCTATCAGGACTACCAGCAGGCCGCCGGTGGCGATGGAGGCAGTCTTGAACTTTTTCCAGAGCGCCGCCGCATTCTCTTTGGTCGTCAGCAGGTAGTTCAATCCGAGGGCTACCAGCACCGGAACTGCCAGCTGCGGCAGGAATAGCGCGGTAGAGGGGGAGCGGAACTTATTATAGAACGGTAAATGATCGAACAGGAAGTTGTTAAGAACGGCAAAATTCTTACCCCAGGACAACAGGATGCCCAACACGATCACACTGAGCAACCACCACCGGGTCCAGTCCTGCAGAAAAACGAATCCGAGGATGGCCAGAAAGCAAATGACTGCGCCGAGATAGACTGTTCCGGTGGTGAAAGGCAACGCACCCCAGTAGGCATAGCCATTGGCAAACTGGATCCCCGTATCCTCCGGGGCAGATAATTCTTCCGACATCCGCTGGGCGAATTTGGAATTGTCACCGATCTCCAGGTTATTGGCAGAACCGCCGCCATAAATATCCGGCACGACCAGCGTCAGCGTTTCCCAAACGCCATAACTCCATTGATAAGCATAGTCGATGCTGAGGCCGGTCTTGCTTTCCAGTTTGCTGTTGCCACTAGTCAGCTCCGTCCGTCCGCCCCGCATGGTTTCCTTTGTATATTCTTGCACCGGCAACGTAGCGCCCGTGCTGGTTCCGTAGCCGATGCCCACCGCAACCGCCGCCAACCCTATCGCGATCAGGGCCGGCCGCCATTCGCCCAGACGGAAGGCATTGGCCAGATAAAAGACCGTCAGCAGCCCCATACTCAAAAAAGTATAGTAGACAATCTGCAAATGTTGTGTCCCCAACTGGAAGGCGACAAAGGCCGCCAGTAAAAAAGTTCCCCACCCGTAGCGTCGTTGAAATAATAAAAACAGTGACGCCAATAGTCCGGGCGCATAGGAGATCGCTTCCATTTTCGTGATATGCCCCGTCACGATGATAACCGGATCATACGAGCAATAGGCATAGGCCAGAGAGGCGAGGACGCCCACCCAGGGATTGACCTTCAATACCACCATCAGCAGATAAAAGCATAGACAGGCTATGAAGAAAAAATTGATGGGCTGAGGCAATCCCCACGACAGCAGGTATTCGAGATAACTGAAAGAAAACCTGGGAACGTTGTCCATGGTTATCGTATATGCAGGCATGCCGCTGAAAGCACTTTCGGTCCACAAGGGGACATGACCGAATTTGTCCTTGTATTCGAATGACTGCTGCGCCATTTCTTTCCATTGCAGGACGTCCGACTGGGAAACGACTTTTCCCTGCAACGAAGGCCGGCAGTAAACGACAGCGACTATAAGGAATACGGCTACGGCAATGATATGTGGCAGCGCCTTTTTCAAGAAAGTGGCATTCATAATTTATGGCAGAATTATTCCCGGCAAAATAATGGTATTTTGCCCAGAAATACAGATTTTTGACCAAATATGCAGGTAATACGACTTCTCTTACGGGTGGCTTTTATTTGTAATATCTGCTTTCTCTTTTCATCTTTGATACTATGGCTGCCTAACCCTCCGCAAGGTGTGCTGGTCTCACTGATGATTGTTGCAGGAACGGTTGTGGCGCTGCCCGTCAATTTTATCGTCAGCGGTTGGATGGCCATTTTGCTGGGCTCCGGTAGATTCCGGGCTTCCGGTATTCCCGTGTGGCTGCCTGCCGCCAACTTTATATTCTTTGTGATCGAGCTATTTACGTTAATACTGAACAAGAAATGATCCACGCGATACTTAAAGACAGACCTACCAAACTCTTACTGGGGTTCACCGCCTTTTTCTGCTGCAACGGCCTTATTGCCGATGCCATCGGCACCAAGCTCTTCTCGCTGGAAAAACTAATCGGTACACACCCTGCCAATTTCACCCTTTTCGGGCAGAGCGGCCTTGCTTTTACCCTTACCTGCGGCGTCCTGTTGTGGCCATTGGAATTCGTCATTACCGACATTATCAATGAATTTTATGGGCCTAAGGCCGTTCGGCGGATCACTTATACCGCCGTTATCCTCATCGCCTATGCCTTCCTCATGTATTATCTCGCGATCCTGATCCCGCCGGCGGATATCTGGCTCGCCAGCAGCGCCAAACAGGGCGTACCGAATATCCAGAATGCCTTCAGCGCCATTTTCGGGCAGACTTCCCTGATCATCGTCGGCAGCGTGGTAGCCTTTCTTGTCAGCCAGATCGTCGACGTCACCGTGTTCCATCAGATCAAGAAAAAGACGGGCAACAAGCATCTCTGGCTCAGGGCCACCGGCTCGACGTTGATATCCCAGCTGGTAGACAGCTACATCGTACTGTTTATCGCTTTCAGCCAGTATTTTACCTGGCAGCAGATCCTGGCCATAGGGATGATGAATTATATTTACAAGGCCACCGTCGCCATTCTTCTGACGCCCATGATCTACCTGATAGAGGGATGGATTGAAAAATATGTCGGGCATGAAACTGCCCATAAGATGAAAAGAGCGGCCATGGGTCTGCAGGAAGAGGAGTCGCCGGGGACGATCCCGGCCGCAGGTTAGATGTCGTCGTCGTATTCACCGGGTGGAACCACCGCCTCCATGATAAAGTCATTCATGTAATATCCATTGCCGATATCGATATCCTCTCTGTCGATGATCTTGAATCCCAGCTTTTCATAGAACCGCTGTGCCTTGTTATGGCGGTTGACATTCAGCCGGAGCCTGCTGATTCCTTCTTCGCGGAGGATGCCGTAGATAAAATCCAGCATACCCCGGCCCAGCCCTTTACCCTGGCCTACCGGCAATATATACAGCTTATGCAGCTTGGCAATCCCCGGTTCGACCGGGCCCCAGGAGGCAAAGCCAATGGCCTCTTCCTCGTGTTCCATAATGATAAACTGATGCCTGTCCTCCTGCATCTGTCGTGACAAAGCATCAGGATTATAGAACAAATCCAACATGTATTTCAACTGTTCCGGGGAAAGGATTTCCCCATAGGTTTCCGGCCAGATCTGCTGGGCGAGGAACCCGATCGCGTTGATGTCGTCGAAGTCCGCCCGCCGTATTGAAAAAATTTCCTCCATAATTATTCCTGCTGCTCAAAATTAGTATTTTGGTTCCATTCACCGGTCAGTTTATCGGAATCCTCCTCCTGATCGGGGTCATCGGGGTCAGACCGATGCCGCCTGATAGCCCGCATGGCCAGCCGCACCGCAATATAAAAACTGGCGAAAGTTCCGAAATCCAGCATTCCCGTAGAAAGATATTTCGTCACCTCCCGCTTCTGCTGCAGGAAGAGGAAGAAGTCGAAGCTGCCGTGGAACAGTACGGCCACCAGCAACCCCTGCAGCATGAGCCAGAAGGCATGCTGTCGGTCGGATTTAGCCTTTCCGGCAGGATAACCCATCAGTACGGCGAAGGAAGCATGTGCCGGGATCGCCAGGAAGAACCGGGAGAAGCCCGTCTCCAGCCCGAACTGGCGGACATATTCGATATTCTCGATGGTCGCGAACCCCATGCCGATCATCACCGAATAGACAATGCCGTCGAAGGGCCCCGCGAAACTCTTTTTCGGGTAAGCGTAACAGCGTAATACCAGGAACTTACTGCCTTCTTCGCTCAGGGCAACAACGATATAGGCATACCAGGCATAGGACAGGATGGAATGACGGGAAGGCTCGTCGCGCACATCTTCTGCCAGCATCTGGATCAGCAGCGGGGGCAGCGTCGCCACCATACCCAGCACGAACGAAAGGACCAGGTAACGCATCGATCCGCGTCCGTATTTATTAAGGGAGTAGACGAACAGGCATACCGCTATACCCGGCGCTACGGCTAAAGCTAATAAAAACATCCCTTAAAAATAGCTCAAATATCAATGTACCGGCGCTGCCCCGGCAGTGCGGAAAAAATAAATGGCTCCGTCATTGAAATGCAGCTCGCCTGCCAGCTGTTTATGCTTGCGGATAAAATTGACATCGATCAGGTCTGTATTGACGCTGTCATCGAACCAGATGACGGTAAAATGGTCCTCGCGCATCATATAGTCGATGTCTTCCTGCGTTTCCATGTGCGGCATCAGCTCTGCCGGGACCTGTGCAAGGAACCATAAGCCGTCGGTTGCGCTGGAATAGATCGTCCCCGCGTGCTCCAACTCTGCCTTGTGGGCTTTGACATAGGTCATCGTCGCCGATTGCTGCCAGGTATCTTCCGTATAGCCCGGAATGCCGGCGTATTTGATACCGCTCCAATTAAACTGAAAGGCGCTGCATTCGCCATAGAAGAAGCAGCCGGCTGCCAGTAATCCTGCGAGAGCCAGGGCCACTTTGCGACGACGGACCTGAATACGGCCGGCAACGGCTGATATCCAGCAGGTGCTGCCCCACAGCCAGGGGATGCATAGGGGCGACAACAAGCGGCTGTCCAGCTGCTGGAACCGGGAAACGGAGGCAGTGAACAGGATAAAGAAGGTATAAGTGACGAAGTAGCTGATACCAATGGTATCATAGGAAAAAAAATTACGTTTCCGCACCAACCGGAAAAGAAAGATTCCCGTAATGAGGAGGATGAATACCAGGGCGATGCCCGTAGCCCATGCATAGCGTCCGTTGAAAAAGGGCAGCCAGTCGCATAATACGCTGCCGAAATCGTGGAGGTTGGCGCCCAGAGACCGGATCGCTTTTTCCCGATAGCCGGTCAGTGTATTGGTGACATGCCAGTTGCGGTAAAGGTTGAGCGCGGGAAAGAGAATAGCGACCACGCCGAACAACAGGATGCGCGCCAGCTTAGAGACCCAGGGCAGCCGCCCGTCACAGAGCATCAGCAGGCCGCCCATGGCGATGATACTGACTCCTGCATACCGCGTGACGCAGGACAGGCCGGCGATCACCGCGATCAGCAGTAAGGTGGTTATCGAATGGCGCTGAAAATAATGGTGACAACCGATCATGAATAACACGGACAACAGTAAGAAAAGCGTTTCCGACCAGATCATCGAATATACTTCCAGCAGACAGGGGCTTAGCAGGATAAAAAGTAATATGGTCCATTTGTACCAGCGGGAAGGCCGGCTAAACCGGTCCATCATCCATCCGCAGAGCCAGATCACCCCGCCGAACAGGACGCCGTCGAGGATGGGGCCGAAAGCTACGACGCTCTTACCCGTGAGGAAGATGAGCCCGCTGAGGAAGATGGGGTAGAAAGCGGGAAAATCCATCATCGGCTGATTGGTGTAATCATTGATCAGACCATGATCATGGATATTCTGGGCCGTACTGAGGTAGACGATGGAATCGGGGGAAAGACCAATTCCGCCGTGGCGGGAAAGAAGCTGGATAAGCCCGAAACCCGCAATGGCTACCAAAAGAGAATCCTTGTTTCCCAGGGAGAATGTAGTTCCGGTTTTGCGTTGCATGATCATACGCGAAAGTAAGAGATTCATTGAAACTTCGTTTCCTTTGACTAATTTCAGATTCTATAAATTCTAATCATCCATGACCGTTTTCCGCCTGCCTATTGGAATCATCTTATTGTTAATATCGACAGGCCTGTCTGCTCAACAATTCGGCGGTAATCCCCCCTCGCTGAAATGGCGGCAGATCAACACGGATACGGCGCGTATCATCTTTCCCATCGGGCTGGACTCACAGGCCCAGCAGGTGGCGGCCATCGTGCATACACTGAGCCATGCCACACTGCCGACTATCGGTCATTCACAGCGGAAGATCAATATCGTCCTGCAGAACCAGACCATTATTCCCAATGGCTATGTCCAGCTGGCCCCTTTCCGGAGTGAATTCCAGCTGACACCCGAACAGAACAGCTTTGATCTGGGCAGCCTTCCCTGGCAAAAGATGCTGGCTATCCATGAATACCGTCATGTGCAGCAGTATAACAACTTCAGGGTAGGGGCTTCTGCGGCATTATACTATCTGTTTGGTGAAGGCGGGCAGGCCCTGGCCAACAGTCTGGCTGTCCCCGACTGGTTCTGGGAAGGGGATGCGGTCTACCAGGAGACACTGGTCAGCGACCAGGGCAGGGGCCGGCTGCCCTTTTTCTTCAACGCTTTCCGTTCATTGTCCGCAGATGGGCGGCGCTATTCCTGGATGAAGCTACGCAA
This sequence comes from Chitinophagaceae bacterium, assembly GCA_003167015.1. GTDB lineage: Bacteria > Bacteroidota > Bacteroidia > Chitinophagales > Chitinophagaceae > Puia. Next base: position 10,369 of record PMUF01000603.1, read on the forward strand.
CGGCTCCCTACGCGATTATGTACCCGATTGGTATCCGCTGGGGTACCTGCTGGTATCCTATGGCCGTCAGACCTACGGGGATGATTTCTGGCGGAAAGCCGGTCATGACGCCGCCGCTTTTCGTCCCCTGTTCTACCCGATGCAGGCCGCCATTCGCCGCTATTCCGGGGTATCCTTCACGACTTTCCGTGATTCGGCCCTGCAGTTTTTCGGGACGCCCGTGACCACGACTGCCAAACTTCCCGCGTCCAACCTCGCGGATGCGGACCTATATGCCTGGCAACACCGGCATTTCGACGCTGACGAAGAATTTCCCCAGTTCGCCGGGACGGACAGTGTCCTGTATATGCGCAGTACCTATAAACAGATCCCTGCTTTCACGATTCTCGATCTTCATAGTCACAGGAACTATAAAGTAGGAACGAGAGCCGTTTCCCTGGATAATTATTTTTCTTATAACGCCGGCCTCGTCGTTTACGCTGCCTATGAGACAGATGCCCGCTGGGGCTGGCGTGATTTCAGCGTGATCCGTGTGCTGGACCCCGTTACCGGAAAAGATCGAAAACTCACCAGCCGTACCCGTTATTTCTCGCCGGATATCTCTCCTGACGGCAAGAGCATCGTCACCGTACTGGAAGCTACGGACGGCAGCTGCGAACTCCGCATACTGGATGCCCGTTCAGGCCGCCTGGTCCGGAGGATACCCAACCCCGATACCCTGTTCTATACCTATCCAAAATATTATACCAGGGGTAGCCAGGCCATTGTATCGGCTGTACGGAACCTCAAAGGGCAGATGTCCATCGCCCTGGTGGACACCCTCAACGGTGCAGTCCGCTATCTGCTGCCTTTCAGCTATCAGACGGTGGGTTATCCTTCCATCCGGAATGACACGATCTGGTTCACCGCCTCCCGTAACGGGAAAGACAGGATCTATGCTATCAGCCCCGGGGCGGCCTTTGCTGCTTCGGCGTCATCCTTTCAGATCTTCCGCGTCGTTTTACCCCACGGTGATCCGGCTGCCGGTCAGTATGAATTCGCTGCAAGGGGGGATGGGGAATATACCTGGAATACCTTTACGGCCGTCGGCTTTCACCTGGATACGGCTGCTGCCGGCAACCTGCTACTGGAGCCGGTCGCTGTCGATGAGTGGGTTCAGCCCATCCCGCTGCAGGGTATCAATTCGCTCCGGCGGGGTCCTGCTCATCTGCTGGATAGCATAGGCACCGCTAACTACCCGGAAAAGAAATATCCTATCGCCTCTCATTTGATCAATTTCCATAGCTGGCGGCCTTATATCAATGATCCTGACTATACCTTATCGCTGACCAGCGAAAATATCCTCAATACCCTGGAGTCGGAAGTCTATGTCACCTATGATCGGGATGAGCAATACAAACAGATCGGGGCGGACGCCACCTTCGCTGCTCTCTTTCCCTGGTTGGATGCCGGCTGGAACTATATTTTCGGCCGTAATGCGTTGTACGGCAGCCAGAAGGTTTTCTGGAACGAATCGAATGCCAATATAGGCGTCAGCGTCCCGCTCAACTGGACCCGAAACAAGACCTATACCAGCCTGCAGTTCGGATCGGATATCATCTATAACCAGCGAAATTACACCAATACTAACCAGGTGGCCGTCAATGACCAGGCATTCGCCTATATAGATCCCTATATCAATTTCACCCACCAATCCCAGCAGGCGCAACAGCAGGTCGAACCCCGGATGGCCGAAGTACTCAACCTGTCCTATAGCAACGCCGTCACGACCTTCGAGGCCCACCAGTTCCTGGGGTCAGGATTCCTGTATCTGCCGGGACTGGCTTATACGCATAGCCTGATGCTGGCTGCCGCGTTTCAGCAACGGGATACGCTGAACAATGCGCGATTCTCCAATAATTTTCCGTTTTCACGCGGATATACAGCCGAAAATTTTTACCGGATGTGGCGGTGGTCGGCTAATTACCAGCTCCCGCTGTTTTACCCGGATTGGGGGATAGGAGAGGTGGTTTATTTTTTGCGGATCCGAACGAACCTCTATTTTGATTATACCGGAGCGATGGATTTCTACACCAACAATACTACTTATAACGGCAAGTTCCGTTCGTACGGTTCCGAGATCTATTTCGATACAAATTGGTGGAACCAGCTGCCTATCAGCTTTGGCATCCGTTATAGCCGTCTCATGGACCCGGACTTCGAAGGCCGGGGACCTAATCAATGGGAGTTTATCCTGCCGTTGAATATCTTGTCGGAGGGTTATAGTGCCAGGCGCAGTTATACGGAGTAAAAGCCGGTTACATTGCTGCCAGACTATCTTCCGCAAATGGCTGGTGCTTATGAGATCGCCAGATCTTTGGTAGTGTTCATTACGCTCGCATTGCGTAAATGAGCATTGGCGGCTGATTTTAATTTATAGGGACGGTTGAACGCCTCCTGAGAGACTTTAAATCGTTCGGCCAATTGGCGAATGACTTCTTTTGAAAGCCCTTTTTTATAATGCAGGATGTCAGAAATATATCCCTTACTCATTCCCAGAAGATCGGCAAGATCTTTGGCTTTTATATTATGATCTGTCATGAAGGAATGAAGCAGGCGTATAGGATCGACTTCATATAAAGTACTGTGTTCTTCATCCCATTTCTCCACCAGCAGTGTCAAAAGGTCTATTTCATCGGCAATGAGTCTATTTTTGGAGCCACTGTCCAATAATATTTCGAGCATTTTACAGTATTTATTGTATTGCGCTTTGGACCTGATGACTTTATATTTTAGTGTTTCCATGATTTTCCGCTTTAGTAATCATTCACCGAATATTGCTGCTTCTTTTTGCATAATGCAGTTCCTGCTATGTCAAAGACTACCCGGTCGCAACCATTACCCAATAAATCTGCGGAATTGAATGTGGCCAGAATATCTTCCGGAATCTGCCAGTCAGCCCTCTTTATTTTTTCCAACCATTCTTCAAATGAAGGTCGACTTCGGGCCTGATCAATCACATATTCTTCAATCGTTTCCCTTTTTATCAGGTGAACTTTCATAGTAGGGTTTTGTAAAGGCACAAAAAAAGTTCTCTAAAAGAGAACTTCAAGAATCAATTATAGCTCAAGTAAAGAAATAAGTATAAAATGATGACAATCAAATAAATATGGACAATTTTACAATTAGCCGAAATTTATTTTAATGCAGAAAGACTTTCTTGAATAGCTTTTATTTTAAGCTCCGTATCTGCCTTTTTCTGTTTTTCTTTATCAATTACTTCAAGTTTTGCTTTTTGTACAAAACGTTCATTTTCCAACTTTTTATTCACAGAATCCAGAAGCCCTTGCAGCCTTGCTAATTCTTTCGTCAACTCCGAACTCACGACTGCAGCATTGAAATCTACTCCTAAGTTACCCAGGTCGATGTNNAAAGGTTCCGATCAGAATCGTTTCCACTCTTAAGGTACTTTCAACATTATTGTCATCGCCCTGACTGGTGATCGAAACGTTGCTCATTTTGGCATTTACGATCCTGAGCATTGGGTCGAACTGTACATCAGTAAATCGTGTCAAATCTTCCGAATAAATGGAGATTAAGGTATCCCGTTTCAGCCCTTTCTTATTTCTAAATTCACGGATTTTCTGTATTAACTCTTTGGAAATTTCCGCGTTTGAAACTATTAATTCACTCAGATCTGCTTTTTTTGAGTCCTCAAACTGTTTTACACATAAATCGTCTGTTCTATCAGCTAATAAATGATAAATTTCTTCTGTGATAAAAGGCATGAATGGGTGCAATAATTGGATCAATTCCTCAAAAAAGCGCATAGTGGCCCTGTGAATTTCCCTGTCAATTGACTGTCCGAATCCAGGTTTTACCCATTCGAGGTACCAACTGCAGAAATCATCCCATACAAGAGAATATAATATCTTCAGGGCTTCACTTAATTTGAATTCATTAAATAATTTTTCAATATTATTCCTGGTATTGATTAATCGGTATTCAAACCATTCGATAGCGAAATGTCCGTGTGATTCAGCAGTTACGTCCGTTGACAGATTGCTTTCCCACATTTTCACCAGCTTCAGCGCATTCCACAGCTTGTTATTGAAATTCCTGCCTTGTTCGAGCGCTGCTTCGTCGAATAGCAGGTCATTGCCGGCGGGGGAAGCGATCATGATACCAAAGCGTACGGCATCCGCCCCATACTTGTCGATCAGTTCCAGCAGGTCGGGTGAATTGCCGAGGCTTTTACTCATTTTCCGGCCCTGCTTGTCCCGCAATGTGCCGGTAAAGTAAACATCCCGGAAGGGTACGCGCTTATCCATCGGCAGGCTGTCGGGGAACTCATACAGACCGGCCATGATCATCCTGGCCACCCAGAAGAAAATGATATCCTGGCCGGTGACCAGTACAGCTGTAGGATAGTAATATTGAATATCCGGGTTGCCGGGTTGCGTGACGCCTTTGAAGACCTCGATAGGCCAAAGCCAGGAGGAAAACCAGGTGTCGAGGACATCTTCGTCCTGGCGGAGGTCGGCCGCGGTAAAGGGCAGGGGAGAGGCTGAAGCCCGGGCGCCAGAGGCTGCGGTCGCAAATTGTGCGAAGGCATCTTCCCGCGTCGTCGCTACCCGAAAGCTGCCGTCCGGCGCATACCAGGCCGGGATCTGCTGGCCCCACCACAGCTGCCGCGAGATACACCAGTCCTCTACATTTTCCAGCCAGTATTTGTAGGTCGCGAGGAATTTATCGCCGGGATGGATATGGATATACCCTTCCGTCACTGCCCGCAGGGCAGGCCCTGCCAGTTCCTTCATCTTCACGAACCATTGCGTGGAGATGCGGGGCTCTACGACGGCATTGGTGCGCTGGGAATAGCCCAGGCGGGTAAGGTGCTGTTCTTCTTTTTGCAGGAGCCCCTCAGCCTTCAGCTGGTCAACGACCTTCTTCCTTGCGTCAAAACGATCGATGCCCACGAATACTTCCGCGGCAGCGCTGAGCGTACCATCCTCATTGAGGGTATCAATGATCGGTAAAGAATGCTTAAGACCCAGGTTGTAGTCGTTGATATCATGTGCGGGTGTCACCTTCAGCGCCCCCGTGCCAAAGGCCGGGTCTACATATTCATCGAAGATGACAGGCACACGCCTGTTCACCAGGGGTATGAGTATAAAGGCGCCCGCGAGATCCTTGTATCTTTCGTCGTTGGGATTGACGCAGACGGCCGTATCGCCCATGATCGTCTCGGGCCGCTGGGTCGCAATCGTGATATGCCGGCCCGTGGGACTGCCTGCCGCGTCGACAATGGGATAATTGATATAATACAGCGTGCCTTGTTCGTCCCTGTATTCTACTTCCTCGTCGCTGAGGGCCGTTTTGGCCTGGGGATCCCAATGGATCATCCGGGCGCCGCGATAGATCAGTCCTTTATTATACAGGTCGATGAAGACGTTGATCACCGCGGAATAGTAATCGGTGTCCATCGTGAACGACACCCGGTCCCAATCCACGCTGCAGCCTAACCGGCGGATCTGGGAATAGATGATACCCCCGTATTTCTCTTTCCACTCATAGGCGTATTCAATAAATTCGGGCCGGGACAGCTGCCGCTTATCGATGCCCCTCTCTTTCAGCATGCCGACCACCTTTGCCTCCGTGGCAATGGAAGCATGATCGCTGCCGGGTACCCAGCAGGCATTATAGCCGCTCATCCGCGCCTTCCGGACCAGGATATCCTGCACGGTCTCGTTCAAGGTATGGCCCATGTGCAATACCCCCGTGACATTGGGCGGAGGAATGACCACGGTGAATGCAGGACGGCCATCCGGCCGGCTGTTAAAATAACCTTTGCTGATCCAGTGCGAATTCCATTTTTCTTCTGTAGCGGAGGGGGTATAATTTTTGCTCAGTTCCATATCATACGTTAAAACGGGGGACAAAGGTAATCATTTTCATCCCCTGGCAGACAGTTGGGTAGGGGGACAAAAAAAATTCCCCGTACAGGGGAATTCCTATATAATACATTATCGGCGTATATACGAATCAGGCCGGGGTCCTATGCAAACCAATAGAGGTAAGACAGGAACATTACCAAGCCAATAAATCCGATGGCCAGAAGCGCTGTTTTCAGCGTTTCGTTGATGTGGATGGATGAAAAAATCTTCTTCATGCTAAAACATTTTTTAGGGTGAAACCGAGTTGATTAATTTTGGAATTCAAAGGGGATCGGAATCAACAAAAGTGTGGTTTCTCAGCGATTTGGCGAAGAAGGTTGCCGGTCTAAAGGGTGGTAGGTCATGGAAGAAAATCCTTAAGATTAGCTTCCGGCACAAAATTAGAATAATTTTCCAAAATATGAAACCCCTTTTTACAGCTCCCCGGGTATGTACGCTGTAGTTAATTTGTATTTAATTGTTAATCAATAGTTTGCGATTTTTGTTTTTTTACGGAAAAAAACTCCAGCCTTCGTGCGCTGGAGTTAAATGAGTTTTACCGATAGCGCCGGTTCACGACACGGTGAACAAATACGCAAACGATAAGATAGCGCAGAAGTACAAAATAACCGTGATAAAAGTCAGGACAGTGCTTTCTTTCGCCCCGAATGTGTGCATTTTTTCCATACAGAATTGGATTTAGTTAAACAATGGTTCACACCGGGGCATAACAACTGTCGGTTGCCAAAGGGTCCCGGATGAATGTCATAGGAGGGTGCGGAACAAATCGATTTGTTCAGTTTTCGAAGGGTGGGATCGGGAACGTAACCGATCTTCTTTACCTTTACAGACCTGTGTCCGAAGGGTAAAAGAAAATGTATGCGATAGTCGATATAGAAACTACCGGCGGTTATGCGGATAATAACGCTATAACAGAAGTTGCTATTGTGTTACATGATGGGAATGGGGAGGTTAAGCGTTATGAAACCCTGATCCATCCCCGTCAGACCATTCCACGGTATGTGCAGGCGCTCACCGGCATTACCGATGAGATGGTAGCCGGCGCCCCGCTTTTCGAAGAGGTAGCGCCGGTCATTTATGAATGGCTGAAGGATTGTGTTTTTGTTGCGCACAATGTCAATTTCGACTATTCTTTTCTGAAGCATCAGCTGGAAGCCTGCGGTTTGCACCTGGATTGCAAAAAGCTTTGTACTATCCGGCTGAGCAGGAAGATATTTCCGGGTATTCCCAGCTATAGTCTCGGCAATCTTTGTCAGCACCTGGGCATTTCCATCGAAAACCGGCACCGGGCGGGCGGGGACGCGGATGCTACGGTCAGGTTGTTTGAAACCATATTGAAGGCCGGCGGTCTGGAGACGATCCGGGAAATGATCAGGGGCCGTAACCGGGAACAATATCTGCCGGTGAATTTACCGGCCGGGCAGGTGCAGCAATTGCCGCTATGCCCGGGCGTCTACTATTTTCATGATCAGAAAGGGAAGGTGATCTATGTCGGAAAAGCCAAGAGCCTTCGGCATCGCGTCGTGAGTCATTTCTCCAACAATAAGCCCGGTCGTCAAAAACAGGAGTTTCTCCGGAATATCTATTCGATCTCGTATGAGGTTACCGGTACAGAATTGATGGCCTTCCTGCTGGAATGTGTGGAGATCAAAAGGCTCTGGCCTGTCTATAACCGAAGCCTGAAAAGATTCGAGCCGTTATTCGGACTGTATGTCTACGAAGACCGCAACGGATACTCCCGCCTGGTCCTGGAAAAAAGGCGGCGTCAGCTCCAGCCCGTCTATACCTTTTCACAATTGGCGGATGGCCAGCAGCTTTTACGCAAACTCGTGAGGGAATGGGAGCTTTGTCCCAAGTTATGCTTCATTCAAACCGACAGCGATCTCTGTGAAGGAATCCGGTTGCAATCCTGTCATGGCGCATGCCAGCAGCAAGAGGCCCCGGAAATGTACAATGAAAGGGTAGAGGCGGCTGTTGGCTCGCTGGTGAAAAGCCTGCCCAGCTTTGCCCTGCTGGATGCAGGCCGGCATGGAGAGGAGAAGAGCTGTATTTTGATCGAGCAGGGGCGGATCTATGGCATGGGTTATGTTCCGGTCGACAGTCCGATCATGGATGCGGCAGCTTTAAAAGATCATCTCACCCCATATCCCGAGAACGATTATATGCGTGGGTTAGTTTATCAATATGCGGAAAAATGGCCCGGAAAAAAATCTTATCTTTCGCCGGTATGAAAAGACCGTTAGCCTGTATTCTTGGGGGATATTTGGTTTTCTTTTTTTGGGCCTGTCATTCTCCTGGCGGTAGCCAGGTCCGGTATGGGCATGATACGATAGTAGTTGATCCGGATCATCCGGTGCTGCCACCGCTCAAAAAAAACCCTGAATTCAGGGCGCAGGTGAAGAAAGAGCCGGTGGCTGAATACCAGGTGAAGACGGACGATCCCCTCAATAGCACTTATTTTGCAGTGCGCCTGTATGAGACGCCCAGAACGATGTACTACCTGGTCAAGGTGGATTACGAAGGGATGCCGGCGGAGGATACCCTAAAGTTTCCGGATCTGGGTACCGAGCCGCATCCTGTCCTTCAAAAGGGGCAGGAGAAATTTGCATGTGTCATCGGTTTTTTGGACAATGACCGGCAGTTCCGCGACCTTAAGCTGGCTTATGTGATCGACAAGGGAAAAGATCTGCAGCTAAAGATAAAGACGCTGAAACATTATGTAGTGATGGATCATTACCGGTTAGTGAGCCAGTAGGTTCAATATGCCGGGCTATGGCCTGCTAAGATCCGTCATCTCCTTCCGCCGCCGATGAGGATGCCCAGCTTGATCCCGCAATAGTTGTTTTTGCTCATGACGGTACTCGTCGAGGGGCTCTGCGAATTTCCATTGGACTCGGTGACCGTCTGTTTGGTGCTGCCGATAACATTGTATTCTACGGCAAACCGGAAGTGTCTAAATTCAAAACCTGAACGGGCCATACCGCCGAATTTTGTCGAAGTGCCCGTGCCTGTCACATTGTTGTCGGTGCCTCCGGAAATGTTAGCAGCTGCCAGGTTATAGATGCCCGTACCACCGCCTACGAAGGGACGAAAACCGATATGAAGATAATGGAGAGGATAATAGTCGCTCGTTGCCAGGTAGGAAACGATGCCTGCTACATTGGCGCTGGCTGTCGAACCATCGCTGGATTCAAAGCCCCGGGCTGTCAAAGCTGCTTCCAGCCGGATACCGACAGCCAGGCCACCGATGACGGAATACTTGGGCTCGAGCGAGAATAATGCGCCGCCCTTCGCACCTGATCCCTGGGGAATAGCGCCTCCGGCTGAAATGTCAAACTTGAATTGGGATTTTGCTGCGGTCAGACTAAGCAGGGCAATGCCTGCCAGAAAGAGTTTTTTCATGTTACTGGTTTTTGGGTGTCAGGAAAAATAAATATTGGATCAGTAGGGATAATCCCTTATTGCAAGTATAATAGAAAAATTGTATAAATCAAATATTGCAAATATCGATTTTTTAGCAGGAGGGTGCCGCGAATTGACGGCGGGTATATGCTGTTGGCGCTCAGTCTATCAGCCGGTCCAGCAGCAAAAGAAATTTGTCGCGGGGAATCATTTGAGCGCCCAGGCTTTCCAGGTGTTCCGTATAGACCTGGCAATCGATCAACTGCACATTCTCCGCCTGTAATTGCTGTACATAACAGATAAAAGCGTATTTACTTGCATTGCTGACCTTGCTGAACATACTTTCGCCAAAAAATACGCTGCCCATCCGAATGCCGTATAATCCTCCCACCAGTTCTCCGTCCTGCCATGCCTCCGCACTGTATGCATAACCGGCCTCATGCAGCCGGATATAAGCCTCCCTGACCTCATCGGTGATCCAGGTGCTCTCCTGTCCCCGGCGCGCCATGGTCTTGCATTGCCCGATCACCTGCCGGAAATCGCCATTGATGCGGAAATCGAATGCTTTTCGCCGGATCAGCTGTCGCATGCTCTTACTGACCTTGAGTTCGTCGGGGAATAACACGAATCGCGGATCGGGGCACCACCACAGGATATGGCGTCCTTCGTACCAGGGGAAAATGCCTTGCCGGTAGGCCAGCAATAACCGCTGCATGGACAGATCGCCGCCAACGGCCAGCAGCCCGTCTTCCTCAGCGAATTGAACCGGTGGAAAAATTAACTCATTATTTAGGATGAAGAGCGACATGGTTTGCGCCTTTGAGCCCGGGGCTCAGGATCCGGAGAGGATTTCGATGGTAGCGCCGATGCCCCGCTCGGTGATGGCGTCGCATTGCGGTTTCAAATCATCGTAGGAGCCGAGCTTCACTGCATATTTTCCTTTCGTATGGATCAGCATGGCGCATTGTTCCGCCTGCTCAAGGGAATGACCGCAAACTTCCATCAGTGTCTCTATCACCCACTCGAAGGTATTCACCTCATCGTTCCATACGACCAGACTACAGGGATCGTCGTAGGTGGTCAGCACATCCGTGTCCGCTTCCTCATGACCGAGGGGGGACACTGACCTGGGGCTATTCAATGAAGTTGGAGCGATAGACATATCTCACAAAAATACACAATTCGGTTGCCTGTACAAGTACAGCTTGTTTTTTCCCGTGGAAACCCCCAAAAAAGGATAATCTTCCTATTTTTGTTCCTTATTCGCTGAACTTATGACCTCGGAAAGAGAATTACGAATTACGAGCGTGCTGGATAAAAGGCAGGATAACCTTGTCGTCGTTTTGGAAAACGTATTCGACCCGCACAATATCTCTGCCGTCATGCGCACCTGTGATGCAGTAGGTGTACAGGATATATATGTCCTCAATACCCGGATCCCCCGACACAAGAAATGGGGCGCCAAGAGCAGCAGCAGCGCGGCCCAATGGTTAACGATCCATCAGCATACCGATGCACAGGAGTGTTTCGGCGAGCTGCGTAAAAGAGTCGACCGCATTTTTACCACGCATCTCGGCAGCGATTCGATAGCCCTGTATGACATGGAACTGACGGGGCGCATCGCCCTGGTCTTCGGCAATGAGCATTCCGGCGTCAGCGAGGAGATACGCGCTCTTGCCGATGGAAATTTTATTATCCCCCAGATGGGTATCATTCAATCCCTGAATATCTCCGTCGCTTGTGCCGTCAGCCTGTATGAAGCTTTTCGCCAAAAAAATGCTGCAGGACAATATGGGCGGCGCGGACTTTCGCCTGCCCGGTACAATGACCTGCTGAACACCTGGAGCAGGGGGCAACTAGCCATGCCGGACCCGGCCGACGGCACTTTGGAAACATCCTTATAAAACTGAAACAGCATGCGCATCTGCATCGTTTTTACAGCCTTTATCCTTTCCGGCCTGCTGGCCGCGAAACCGGCCGGGGATCCGCCGCCTGTGATTCAAAAAGTGAAGATCACGGATCTGGAATCTTATATCGCGAAGAGCGATCATCCGCTTATTATCAATTTCTGGGCGACCTTCTGTGTTCCCTGTGTCAAGGAGATCCCTTATTTCCAGTCTACCGTCGCGCACTATAACGATCAGCAGGTCGAACTGGTGCTGGTCAGCCTGGACCTGCCCGACTATTATCCGGCCCGGATCAGCGACTTCGCTGAAAAGAGAGGCTTTACCTCCCATATCATGTGGCTGAATGAGACGGATGCCGATTATTTCTGCCCGAAAGTAGACGCCCGTTGGACGGGAGGCATTCCCTCTTCGCTTTTTATTAACAACAAAACGCATTACCGCCGGTTTTTCGACCGACAGCTTACAGAACCTCAGGTGGATATTGAGATTAAAGAGATGCTCAGCCCCTCGAAATAGAACAACCTACCGAGCGGGTCTCCTTCACTGAAACTTCTTTTCCGGCGGTCATCTCGTCGATGGCTACCTGTAAATGATGACGTTTGACCTGGGCAGGATCGCCGGGGCTGTCATCGATGGCGCCGTGATAGACCAGCCGTCCGTTCTTATCGAACAGGTAGCATTCCGGTGTGCGGCTGGCTCCGAATGCGTCGGCCAGGATACTGTTGTTGTCCAGCGCATAATACCAGGAATATCCCTGCGCCTTCGCGTAGGACTGCATGCCGGCAAAAGAATTGCCGCCATTCCGGTCGCCTCCATTGGCGTTCAGCAGGATCACGCCGATTTGATGACTGCCCGCATATGTGCATACTTCCTTAGTGCGGGATTGATTGCGGATCACGTAGGGACAGGTGTTGCAGCTGAACATCACCAGCAAACCGTTCGCCTGCTTTACCTGTTGCAGGCTGACTTCTTTACCGGAGACGTCCTTCACGGAGATATCCGCTTTGGGGATTGCGGACCCCAGCGGGAGACTATTGACAAAGCCCAGGCCGGGCAGCAGCAGGAGAGAACTGAATAATAGCTTTTTCATAACCCAAGGTTTTTGTCAACAAAGTTTACGAAAAACCGGGCAGAAAACCTCACCGCTGATCATTTCGTTCGCCATCCATCACCTTCATGTGATGAATGCTTACATTTAATTCATAGCCAATCAATAATACAAGGGAATTAAAATACACCAGCAGCATCAGGATCATCACCGTTCCGATAGATCCGTAAACTTTATTATATGTTCCGAAACGGTTGACCCAATAAGAAAAGGCCAGGGTGAAAAGGACAGTCAGTAAAGTGGCCAGCAGGGTACCGGGGGAAAATAGGTTCCATCTTTTTTTGACAGCCGGTCCGTACTTGTAGATATAGGCAATAGCGAGATAGAACAGCGGGATGATCACTACCCAGCGCACGGTGCGGAATAGCCAGCGGACCTGGTGTTCGTTGTGATTGATGTGAAGCGCTGTCAGCAAATTGCGCAATAACTGCGCCTGTGTGACCAGGATGAGGATCGATCCGATGACGATGAACAGCACCAGCGTGGTTAGCTTGATGGCCATCCAGCGCGCCTGCAGCGGATTTCGCCGGGTGTTATAAATGAGGGATTTGTTGAAGGATCGCATGATCCCTAGCATGGCGTTGGAGGAATAGAACAGGGCCAGGATGAACCCGAATGACAGCAGTCCCACCCGGGGCTTGGTGAGGAAATCTTCCAGGAACTGGCTGACCAGCACGTAGGTGTTCTGATTAGGCGTGATATCCTTGGTCAGCAGCAGGAGCTGGCGCTCGATCTGCCGCGAGACCGGTAAATAGGGGATCAGGGTACAGATAAAGATGGAGGCTGCGGGGATGGCGGTCAGGAAACTAAAGGCGATGGACCGGGCCCTGTCTATCAACCCGACTTTTTTCACCTGGCCGGAAAAAAAGGAGATCACTTCGAACAGCGGTACGCCCTGGAAGCCGGGCAGGATAATCTTCTTGCTCTTCGCTGCCACGAACCGGAAGGCGGCACTGTCGTAAAATTTTCGTTCGAGCTTGATCATATCCTTTACTTCTTCAGGCTGTCGGCGGCGGCACGGATCGCCATTTGCTTGTCAAGCGCATCGCGATAGGCTTTTGCATTGGCCAGGTGTTCTTTATAGGTGGCTGCAAAATTGGAGTAGCCGGAAAAATCCGGCCTGGCCGCAAAATACAGATAGTCAGTGGCCGGCGCTTGCAGCACTGCCTGAAGGGTTTGTTCAGAAGGGGTGCAGATCGGACCGGGCGGAAGGCCTTCGTACAGATAAGTGTTATAGGGCGACTCCACTTTGAGGTCCTTGTCATAAATACGTCGCATTTCAAAATCGCGAAGGGCGAATTTGATGGTAGGGTCTGCCCCCAGTTTAATCCCTTTCGCCATCCGGTTGAGATAGACGCTGGCAATCTTCCCCTTATCCGATTGAGCATTGGTTTCCTCTTCGACGATCGACGCCAGGATGGTGGCAGTGACGGGGGTCAGGCCTTTGGCTTGCGCCTCTTTCACCCGTGCAGGTGTCCACCATGCCTTGTAATTAGCGTACATCTTTTTAAAAATGGCGGAGGCAGGGGTATTCCAGAAATAGGTATAGGAATTAGGCATGACGATGCTCATAAAAGTATTGGTATCCACGCCGAATGGGCGGAGGGAATCGTTGTTGTGGATGAAACCGGCTATACCTGCTGAGTCGCACTCCACCTTCCGGCCGATCGCCCCTGCCAATCCATCTGTTGTCCGGAACTTGACGATAACGAGATGCACCGGCGTCTGGCGGCCGTTGTGCAGGGCCCGCAGGATCTCCAGCAGGCTCGCGCCTTTTTTGATCTCATACTTTCCGGCCTTTATATTTTCGGGATAGTTCATCCGTCCAGCCACCAGGTTGAAGAAGGTCGGGCTTTTCACTACTGTATCCTGTTTGATCAGATCCAGCAGCTGTTCATAGGTCATCCCGGTCCGGATGTACAGGTTATAGCTGTCATTGCTGAATGCCGTAGCCGGGCCGAGGACGCGCCAGGCGACGAAAGATAAGGCCAGCAGGAATACGATAAACGCTACTAATAAGAATCTCTTCATAGGTAATCCGATTGTCGGACTAAAATAAATAAAAGCGGCCATCTCAGGAAACAAAAAATGCTGAGAGGGCCGCCTTGTTAAAGTTTATCGGTAATTATTTTCCCGTGGGAGGAGCTTGTTGCTGCTGAACCGGGGCCTGCTGGGTCTGGGTAGCGTTGACCTTTTCAGGGATGCGAACATTGCTGCTGATAGCCTTCGGGACAAAAATAGCGGAAAAGAGACATAATAACCCTACTACTGCTGCAAGGACCCAGGTTCCTTTTTCCAGCACATCGGTCGTTTGCTTAACACCCATCAACTGATTGCTAAAGCCGCCCACATTACCCGCCAATCCGCCCCCTTTGGGGTTTTGTACGAGGATGATCAATCCAAGAATGACACAGGCGAGAATAATCAGGATCACGAAAA
>PMUF01000182.1 GCA_003167015.1 Chitinophagaceae bacterium
ATAACTGCAATATATAACCGCTTCATAAAATTGTTTTTTTAAAAGGTGATTTTATTTTTCTTAGTTAGCTAGCTGTATCCTATATGACGAATGCAGTGCCAAAGATGTTACAGCCCGTAACCCATTGATTGTGAATACTATACTTTTTTGATGGTCTAAAGGGAGTGTCCGTTTTCGGACGTTCTCTTGTCCGGTAGTGGACATTTACCCGAACACTTTATTTTTAAACTGTAAAAATCAGCTTGCATCTATGTCACCGGCCTGATGGAGGACCATGAGAAGATGGCGTGGATGCTGCGGGCGCACCTGCGGTAGGGCAGGCGCCCGGAGGCTTTGAGGCCGTGCGGGCCGGTCAGTTCTCTTTTTTATTTCCGAACAGCCGCTTGAAGAAACCTTGTTTTTTCTTAGGCGGCTGTTGTTGTTGTGCATCCGTGACGGTGATCTTGATCGATCCCTGGCTACTGCTTTTTTCGGTAGTCGCTTCTTTCAGTATTTTCTGTTCATCAGGAGTCAACTTAGAGTCCAGCGGGACAGTAGGCGGGCTGGTGTCGATATATTGATTGGCTTTGCCGTTGCCTTCATTGGCGCCTTCTGCTCCGGGAGGTGCCGTCTTTTCGATAAGGTTCTGATAATCGTACATCATTTCCCTGCGCATGTTTTCCGGCTGGACGAATTTGGCCTGCCGGTCGATGCCCAGGGTCTTATCGGCGAGGACCTTAGCGTAGAAATATTCCCAGATGGGGCGTGCGGCCTGTGCGCCGAAGCCGAGGCCGCCTTCCAGCCGGATGAAGCGGTCGTCGCAACCGATCCAGGAGCCGGCCATCAGCTGCGGGGTGTAGCCCATGAACCAGGCATCCGCGTTATCGTTGGTGGTACCGGTCTTGCCGCCCATTTCGGCGATACCCAGGCGGTTGCGGAGCCCGGCGGCGGTGCCGAAGTCTACGGCGCCCTGCATCATACGGGCCATTGTATAAGCGGTGGTTTGGCTGATGACCTCTTTTCTTTCGGTATCGAAGCGTTGGAGGACGTTACCGTTCTTGTCTTCGATCCGGGAGATATAATAGGGTTTGGTGCTGAAGCCGCCATCGGGGAACATGGTATAGCCCCATAACATTTCAAAGAGGGAGAGGTCACAGGCGCCGAGCGCCATGGAGGGATAGGGATCGATCTTCGTGGGGATGCCGATCTGTTTGATGTATTCGGCGAAACGTTTGGGACCGACCTGCTTCATTATATAGGCAGCAACCCCATTGATCGACCAGGCCAGGCCGGTGGCCATGGTCATGCTGCCTCCTTCATGTTTGTCGGGCCGGGCGGGTACGTAGCCGAAGCCGGGGAAATACTGTTGGCTGGTTTCGCATTGCGTCTCCGGGGTCATATTGAAATCCTCGATGCCCAGGCTGTACAGAAAGGGTTTGATCGAGCTGCCGACCTGCCGCTTGGTATTGATGTTGACGTGGTCGAATTTATAGGTTTTGAAGTCGATGCCACCCACCCAGGCTTTGACGGCGCCGGTGACGGGGTCCATGACCATGAAGGCGGTCTGGAGCATGGCCTGCGAGTATTTGATAGAGTCCATGGGCGTCATGACGGTGTCTTTTTCCCGTTTGGAATTCCAGGCAAAGACTTTCATGGCGACAGGCAGGAAGAAGGTTTTGCGGATGTCGGCATCGCTCTTGCCCTCGTCTTCGAGGTTGTGCCAGCGGTCGCTGTTACGCATGGCAGCATCGAGGATATTGGCGTGATCTTTCCAGATGAGCCCTTTGCGGACGCTGGCCTGCGCGCTGAGGGCCCGTTGGAGTACAGGGAGCTGTTTGGCTACTGCCTCATCTGCATATAGTTGCATTCTGGGATTGATCGTCGTATAGACTTTCAAGCCATCATTGTACAGGTTATAGGGTTCGCCGGTGGAGGGGTTTTTATGGTCCTTGCACCATTTGCGCAGGTCTTCGCGAAGGACATCCCGGAAATAGGGGGCGAGGCCGTTATTCTCATCGACTTTTTTGTAACCGCTCATGTCAATGGGTAGGGCTTTATCGGTGGCGGCGTCCTTATTGTCCAGGTAGTTGTATTTCACCATCTGGTTGATGACGGTATTACGGCGTTCGATGGCCATTTTGGGATTCCGCCGGGGGTTGTAGAGGGTATTGCCTTTAAGCATACCGATGAGTACGGCGGCCTCGTCGACGGACAGGCGATCGGGTTCTTTGCCGAAGAATGTCCGGGATGCGTTGCGGATGCCATAGACATTATCACCGAAGGGGACTTCGTTGAGATAAAGGGCAAGGATTTCCTGTTTGGTGAAGTTCCGTTCGAGTTTTATGGCAATGATCCATTCCTTCATCTTTTCGATAAACCGGCGCATGAAGTTTTTCGAACCCTGTTCGAGGAGGTTCTTGGCCAGCTGCTGGGTGATCGTGCTACCGCCGCCGTCTCTGCCGAGCTTAAGGACTGCGCGCATGACCGAGTAACCGTCGATGCCGGAATGTTCGTAAAAACGGGCGTCTTCGGTGGCCACCAGGGCGTTGACGACATTGGGGGAGATATCCTTGAATTCGACGTTACTGCGGTTGCCTTTGTCCTTATAGTATTTCCCCATCGGGGTGCCGTCTTCTGCGAAGACTTCGGTGGCGAGGGTAATGGAAGGGTTTTCTAATTCTTTGAGAGAGGGCAGGGAGCCGAATACGCCGAGGTTGATCAGGACGAGGAACAGGATAAAGGCGCCGAGGCCGTAGAGAAAGACCTTCCAGAATACGGGGACCAGTTTAGCTGACATATGAATAATTCTTGTAATAGCGGTTTGTCGCCTTCGTAAAAATAGTGTTAAGCGGCCTAAATACAGTGTTAATTAGTTCAAAATTCGTGCTGGTTTGGAGGGGCGGCCGGACGGGTTAAAATTTCCCCGGATAGGCGGCCGACAGGAACTTTCGGTAGGCAGCCATGTCCTTGTTGTTCATCAGCACGGACAGGTTAGTGGCCGAGATGATGAGGATGGTGTATTTGTCGGCCGGCAACCAGGATACGATCTGGTGTGCCTGGGCGCGGGCGTTCTGCTGGTAGGTGATCGCGTCTGCGTCTGTCGCGAAGCCGCTGATGACGAGCAGTTTGACGCTATCACTGAGCGAGGAGTTGTCTTCCGTCAGGGATTGGCTGTAAAAATTTTCCTGGTTATAGCCGTGGAAGGCATTCCTGGCCTCGGAGACATAGACGGGGTCGACCTTGTTCATGACGATGAGTACCGAGTGGGGTTTGTCGGGGGTAAGGGCAAAGGCGGAGTTCATCGTACGCAGTTTGGCGGCCAACTGGGCAGTATCTGCCTGTAGTTTCTTCATGGCAGCCTGGACGGAGTCGGCGCGTTGTCGCAGGAGGGTCTGTTGTGCGGAGTCGGCGCTGGCTTTGGCCAGGGCGGTCTGCAGGGAATCCTGGTAGCGGTGCAGGGCTGCCAGCTGGAAGTCGTCCATTTTGATGGTATTAGCTCCGCTGCTGCTATCGACCTTGATCTTGCCGGGGAGGGTGACGGCGGGCTTGGAGGTTGTGTTGGCCAAAGCCTGCTCTCTCAACTTGGCCCGGGCCCATGAGGACGTATCGTCTTTCTTCAGCATATTGGAATCATTGCGCACGAGCCGGGTTCCTTTCAAGCTATCTCTGGCGGTGGGGAAGTTGGAGATGGTGATGCTGTCGTCATCGGCGGCTTTTTTCACCTGCAGATTGGTGAGATAGCTTTCTATTTGCCGGCGTCTGTTGAGTACATCCAGCAGGGTAGCTGCCTTGTCGGCCATCGGCGTGTGCGGGAATTTTCCGATGATGTTATTGAGGACCACTCTAGCCTGCACATCGTGCCGGGTGCGGATGAAATATACCGATTCGATATAGAGCAGCTGGGGTGTCCAGTATTTGTCTCCATACAGGCTGTCGGCCACCTTTTTCTGTGCGATGGCGCTGTCGAAGTTGCCTTCGATGAAAGCGTTATAGATCTTTTCATATTGGTGGGTGGCGCTGACCTTTTCCCTGTTAATGGCCTGATTGGCGGAATCCGGATTGACGGCTTTGGCAGTAAAGGCGCCTGTGGGGAATTTCTGTTTGAGCAGGTCGAGTATCCGGGCTGCGTTTGCTTCATCGCCCAGTTTTTTATAGCAATAATACATGTTCAGCAGCGTCTCTTCTTTTTGCGTGGTAGCGGGGAACTTTGTCAGCAGGGAGTCGTAGGTATTGATGGCGTATGGGTAATCGGGTAGTCCTTCCTGGTAGGTTTTGCCGAGGAGGAAGAGCGCTTTTTCTATAGAGTCGTTGGATTTTTTCAATTTTTCCGGCGTCGTGGGAAGGTTGGCCAGCAGCGATTTATAGTCTATACCTTTACCATTGCTGCCGTGGGCGGTGGGATCGATGCCGATGCCGGGTGCATTCTTCGCATTGGTATTGGCGAGGCTACTCTTCATGATCGAGGAGATCTGCCAGTCGTCGACATTCGGCCGGTTGCCCCATTTGGTTTTGAAATCGGAGTATCCTTTTGCTTTCAGGGTCTGGTTATTGAAGTACCAATCTGCGGCGGAGGCCGTGGAACCTGCGCCGAACAGGTCGGGGATACTTTTATTATTGCCGTTACCGTTGAGCCCGCCTGAGCCGTCGTCTTCTTCCTGGTCTTTGAGGCCTTGCTGTTTGCGGAGTTGTTTGGCCAGTCGTTTGAGGAAGGCGTCGCGGATGGGCGGAGACAGAGCGGCGATACGCTGAAGGCTGTCCTGGCGGTACATGATATCCATCTGGGCTACGATGGTGGTGAGGGCGGCTTTGCGATCGGGGAGCCAGCTGACGTCCTGGTCTTTAGAGAGGGCGATCATGTTGATGCTGTCGTACATGCTTTTGGCGGTGCGGTAGTTCTTGCCCTCGTATAAGAGATTGCCGAGCTGCAGGAAGGCTTTGTCGCGTTGGGTACCGTTGCGCGCCGAGTTTTTGGTACAGAGGTTAAGGAAGGTGATGGCGCCGGGGACGTTGTGCCGTTCCAGCTCCATTTGTGCGGCAGTATAATAAATGATATCGCGGTAGGATTCAAAGCGGTCTTTGTGGGCCATTTTTACGAGGGCGGCGATGTTACGCTGGATGTAGTCCGCTCCGCCTTCTTTGTTCTGACGGATGGCGTTCAGCCGGGCGTAGATTTCGAGGATAGGGTCGTAGGTGTGGGCGATGACGCGTTCGTAAAAGGTCTTTGCTTCATAGGAGTCGCCCAGTCGCTCGTACAGCTGGGCGATGAGATATTCCCAGCGGGCGGCTTCTTCCCGGGTACCGGCGGCCGGCAGGGCTTTTTCGAGGAAATAGGCGGCGCTGTCGTAGACATTCTGTTTGTAGAAATAGAGGGCTTTTTCTTCCTGCAGGGAGGGCTGCAGGCGGGGTGGGAACTGTGGGTCGCGGTCGAGGACCTGGATCAGGCTGGCGGCTCCTATAAAATCGTCTTTGACGAGATAAGTGCGGATTTTCCAGAGCAGCGCGTCATTACGGCTGGGCGGGGGCAGATCGAATATTTTTTCCAGTCTCGTCTGTTTTTCCTGGGTGCTGACGATACTGTTGTTA
Organism: Chitinophagaceae bacterium; assembly: GCA_003167015.1. GTDB lineage: Bacteria > Bacteroidota > Bacteroidia > Chitinophagales > Chitinophagaceae > Puia. The sequence continues at coordinate 5,563 of PMUF01000182.1, forward strand.
CCTCCGGCGTCGGCGTTGTAGTTGCTGCCGATGGGGATGGCGTAGCCGTCGCTCTCCTTAGGGGCAAAAGCCCAGTTGATGAACTGGAAGGTAATAAAGGCGGAGTCGTATTGTTTTTTGAGGTAATAGGACTCGCCCATGAGCAGGTAGAGGTTATCGATCCAGTCGTTGCGGGTGTCATGGATGAGGATGCCCATGTTACACTTGTAGATGACGGAATCGAGATCTTTTTTCTGCGCGGCTGTAGCCTCGAGGGTATAGTTATAGAAAGGAAGAAGGCGGCTATAGTCTTCCCGGAAGGATAATTTGGCGCGGGAGACGACGCTTTTGATCTTTTCGTTGGCGTTGAAATAGTAGTTATAGTGGGTGATGTTGTTCTGGACGAAATGGCGGAATTTCCTGAATTTTTTGCCGTTATTGGACGTTTCTGAAGCGAGGATGCGGTTTTCCCATTTTTTGGGTTTTTTGAGGTCATAGTCGACGCCTACCTGTCCTATGGAGGTCAGATACAGAAACGAGAGTATTCCTGATAGCAAAATCTTACTATACGTCACAATGTCCTTTTGTATGTGCTGGAAAGGGCTTTGGATAAAAGTAGCCCTTTTCCAGCAAACAGCTAATTGATTGACCTTCGGTCGAGACGCTTTCAGCGTCTCTTGATGGGCGCCCGCGGGGCCGGGAAAATCCTGGCCGTGAGACAATAACTACTTTTTGGCAAATTTATTTTATTATCTTTACCAAAAGGGGCCGGAGGTTCGGCCTGCACATATTTATCAATCCAATATATGGCCAAATTCGATGCCAATTCTACCTTAAAACGTCTTCAGAACCGCTATCGGCTGGTTGTCATGAATGACGATACCTATGAAGAAGTGGTGACTTTCAAACTTTCACGACTGAGCGTCTACATTTTTCTCTGCACGATTTTTGTATTGCTGACTGGACTAACGGTGGCATTGATTGTCTTTACCCCGTTGAAGCTGTATATTCCGGGTTATGGAGATGTGAGTAATACGAGGGATCTTCGTGAACTAAAAATACGGACAGATTCGTTAGAGCAGGAGGTAAGGTATAAAGATCAGTACCTGGAGAGTATACGTAGTGTCTTAGGGGGGAATACGACTGTGAAGCTGGATACGACGACCCTGAAGATGCCAAAACCCGAGAAAATTAATGACTAAAATCTGATACTTATGTTCAATGGAAAAACCAAAGATGACATGCCGGCCGGAGCATCCGTCGGCACCAGTACCAGCCTGATTGGCGCTGGCACTACTATGAAAGGCGATATCACCAGCAACGGTGATCTGCGTATCGATGGCACCCTGGTAGGCAACATCCACTGTTCGGCGAAAGTCGTGATCGGTGCGAATGGGGTTGTACAGGGGGATATCAATGGTCAGACGGCCGATATCATGGGTAAGGTTACCGGCACGATCAAGGTGAAGGACCTGTTGCAACTGAAGGGTGGAAGCCTGTTAAACGGCAATATCCAGGCCACCAAGCTGCAGATCGAACCGACAGCGAATTTCAACGGGGAATGTCATATGACGCCTGCCGCTGAGAACAGTACTTCGAATGGGAAGGCTGCTGCTGAGTTCAAGAGAGAAATAAAGCATGCAGAATCCACTGCCATCGCATAGTGGATCACCGAGGCTGCTGAAAAGACATTATGGATCGAGGTAAATCGCCACAGCCTGATAATCATAAGAGTAAGGACGGGACAACGGGGCCTGACGACCAGGACGGCAGCCGTGAGTGGGTGCGTTATCTGGGACTTTCCACCCAGGTGGCGGCATCGGTAGGGCTATCCCTGTTCCTTGGGGTGAAGGCGGATAAATGGCTGAAGCTTACTTTTCCAATTCTTTCATGGGCCTTACCTTTGCTGGTCATTGTACTATTATTGGTGCAATTAATCAAAGCAAGTTCCGGAGGGAAAAAATGAAAAATAATACTAAAGCCCTGGTCAGGGCCTTTCTGCCCATTTTTGTCTTTTTCTTAATCGTAAGTTTTCTTATCATTACTATCCCTTCCGTTCTTCAGGAGTGGAATGTGGACCACAGGGTTTTGCTGGGTGGAAATGAGTTGCTTTTTATGGTGACTGCTATTTCTTACTGGTTGCATATCAGATCGTTACGTAGCTCAAACCCTCATGTGTTTGTCCGGATGGTGTATGGCAGCCTGCTTGTCAAAATGCTGGTTTGTTGTGTGGCGGTCGTGTTATACGGCTGGCGGAACCATGCGGTGAACAAAAACGCCATCATCGGTTGTTTTATATTGTATATCATCTATACTTTCCTGGAAGTCAGAGTATTAACGCAATTGACCAAGAAGTTGCCCAAGAATGCCTAAGAAAGAAGCGCCGCTTGAATATCTTAGCCGGTGGATCCCTGGTCCGGCGGCCCCGCTGATCCTGGAGTACCTGAATCATTACCAGGTACATCTGACTATTACGAGAGAGCGCAGGAGTGTATTGGGTGATTACCGGCATGCCACACGGGCGCAAAATCACCGGATCAGTGTCAATGGCAATCTGAATCATTATTCTTTTTTGATCACTCTCATCCATGAGCTGGCGCATCTGGTGACGTTCATGGAGTTTGGCAATGGGGTACAGTCACACGGCAAGGAGTGGAAGGGGATTTACCGGAAGGTTCTGGAGGAGTTCATCCGGTTGTCGGTTTTTCCCGGGGATATCCTGGCGGCGTTGAAGAAGAACCTGCACAATCTTCCGGCCAGCAGTTGTGCGGATGAGGGTTTGATGAGGGTGCTGAGGCGGTACGATACGGACAATGCGGGGCTTTTATTAGTGGAACAAATCCCCGAGGGGGGATGTTTCAGCCTGGAGGATCAGCGGGTATTCCGAAAGGGGAAAAAATTAAGAAAAAGGTACCAATGTGTCGAAGTAGCCACCGGAAAGTTGTATCTTTTCAGTCCGATTTATGAAGTGAAGCCAGCTTCCTGAGCCTGGCGAACCCGGACGGTTTTTCTTCCCCGGGTGAGATGATCGGACAACCCTTTTTATCCTTCCGTCGTAACTTATCCATGTTTGCAGGAACATTGTTCCATTGGTTCAGCCCGTTTTTAATTCTTTCCCTTCTTTTGTCACAGCAGATGCTCTATCATTCTTTGAGCATCCGGATGGTGCAGCTATAATGCCCTGTTGACCCGGCGGTAACCTAACTGTCGGGCAAAGGTCAGGGATTCTTCGAGGAGCTGACGGCCTACCCCTTTATTTAGTAATCTGTCGGAAAATATCTAGCTGAGCAGTGCGATGATGCCGTAAAGGATGGCTATGGTCACGATAATGATGCCGATGAATGGTTTGTCTGCGTTCTTCATAAAGGGTGTTGTTTTGATAGGAATCTTCACTCCGTTAACGCAGATGGCATGGCAAATAGTATGTCGGTGGAAAGAACCTTATTAGCATGGAAACTTTCGCGGGTACAGCAGTAGACGGTGGATCTGCCGGAGGTGGCGGGCTGGCGGGTGAATCCTGTTTTTTCCAGCAGCCGGGCCTTGGGATCGTATCCCGATGCCTGGCCCAGGGAGGTGAGGATGCGGGTGATAGCGGGCTCTGCGAACAGCGAGGCGATACAGGCCTGGAAGGCCGGGTAATAGATGGTCTCGTCACGGGACCAGGCGAAGCAATAGATTCCGACGGCGCCCGGGTCGGTGAAATGGTCAGGGGTCAGGTCCATTTGGATAGGCGGATGGATTTCCAGCAGGAAGAGTACCTGTTCACCACGGCAGACGAGGTAAGCGCCGAAGGAACCGGCGATTTCCATCCGGTCATAGATTTCCCACAAGCCGTCATCGGGGTAGGACATCCGGTTGTCGCCATAGAATTCCCGCCGGAAGATTTCCCGGACTACGGGACGGTCCGTTGCTTTGTTGACAGGTCTTACCGAAAAGGCTGTGTAAGCTGGGTTGGTGGTTAATACAAACATGGCAAAGATTAGGAATGGTTTAAATGGCGCCATTTGTACCGGAAATGGCAACGGTGCCAGCTAACAGGGGCCTTATCATGTCTGAGAGGGAGCTTAACCAGGTATCCCGGTCCGGTCGTTCCGGCACCTAAGGGAGGAAGTGAGAGCGAAGGTTGGATAAAAAGCGGAAGAAAGGTAAGATTTTTTTGAATATTTAAAGCAGAGGGGCTATAAAATTGTAAAACAATATAGGTGTTAATATGTATTTCGGGGGTGATAGCGGTTAATTAAGGCTTAATTATGGGTCTGGTTATAGGGCAGTTTTTAAATTGACAGGAATAACTGCCATCATGAAAAGGAACGACTTATCCTGTGTCCTCCTCTCCGCCATAGCCCTGCTGCTTTTTTCCTGCAAAAAGAACGGCGCCGTCAATAACGGTAAATGGACGACGTATAACTACCCCGGTATCGGGGCCATTGCCATCGATGCCCGGGGGAATAAATGGTTTGGAGCCGATTTTGGCTTATTGAAACTGGATGATACCACATGGACTACCTACAATACTTCCAACAGCGGGCTGGCCGGTAACGATATCAATGCCATAGCCATCGACAGCAAGAGCAATATGTGGATCGGAACTCAGGGTGAAGGGGTGTCAAAATTCGATGGAACCGACTGGACCACCTATAATACCAGCAACAGCGGAATAGCCGGAAATGATTTCTATAACGGAATAGCCTTTGATGCGCAGGGCAATACATGGTTTGCGTGCACTGGCAGCGGCGTGTCAAAATTTGACGGCGTTAACTGGACTACCTACAATACGGCCAACAGCGGGCTGGCTAATAATGTTGTCAATGCGATAGTCATTGATTCCCTGGGTAATAAATGGTTTGGCACTGATGGCGGGGTATCAAAATTCGATGGTGCCCATTGGATTACCTATACTACTTCCAACAGCGGGTTGTTTAATCATGCCACGGGGGTGTTTGGCAATGGTAGTGGTGTTCTTGCCATTGCTATAGATGCACAGGGAAATATGTGGTTTGGAGGAACGGAGATATCCGAATGGCAGCCACAATAATGATCATTTTTAAACCTACAACCATATCAACATGAAACATGCATTTACACTGCTTTTTGGTTTGGCAATAGTCCTGTCCACGGTACAGGTGCAGGCGCAGAAACAGGAAACCATTCCAACCATTAACGGTCCGGTTTATTATTACGCCACTGTTACGAATAGCCCTGGTGATCCCGACTACACGAGTTATATTGCTTCGCACCCGCACTCGGGCATCTTTTTTGTGGACTCCGGTAATGGTAATTACAACTGTCATGCCTTTGCATGGCCCAATGATACAACGGTATGGGTTAATTCTACGAACGATTCGGCCGACGCGCCGCAGATATATTACGATCATTATTCATCCTATTATTATAAGGCGACAACCGCAAGCGACGCAGAGATCGCCGTATATGGAAATACTTCTCTTACGAACCCAATCCATTCCGCCCTCCGGTTGACCAATTCAAGTTCAACGAATGGATTTGCAAAGGCATTCTTAAGCAAATACCCCCAATACGTCGGCTGGTACATTTCAAAATGGGACGGCGGCCCTTTGGTGATCCACCAGGTTGACAGCTGTCCTTTTTATGCGCAGGCTAATGAAACAGTAACCTACTATAAAAAAACGTCAGAGGCTTCGGGATCCAATTCCCTGGAGTATTCCAGCTCGCAGTATTCTATTGCGGGAGGGCAGAATATCGTTTGCTATTCCCCCGGCAATCAATTCTGGCTGAGTAACACCAGCGGTTCCGTTGCCATCACCTCCTTTCCCCAGTCGGGCTTTTCGGTGACCTGGAGCGCCAGCTCGAATATAACGCTGACGAATGCCAATGCGCTTCCGGTAACGGCTTCGTTTAACGGCAACAGCAGCAATGGCGACACCGGGCATATCAACGCCACCATTTACTTCCCCAACGGCACTTCCGGCACCGTAGGGCCATACAAGGTCTGGGCGGGTCCTCCGGCGCCCATCACTTCCATTTCCACGTCCCAATGGACGGCAGGCGGCAACGGTGAGACAACGATTACTGTCCCTTCCAGCTCGGCCGAGTTTTATGCATGGCCTTTTAATACTGCCGATGTGACTTTCCCCAATCCTAACTCTTTCGATACACATGGCGCGAGCAGCTATGCCTGGAGCTGTTCATCAGGGGGCGGACCTGCCATTACCTGGAACCAGGATCAGAACCTTCTTGGTTACCGGTATGCCGCCGGCAGCTTTACGCCTGCCAACGAGTACGGTATTATCACGGTGAGGGCCTATAATGCCTGCGGGTCCCAGTCAGCGTTTCAGAACATCCTGGAGTCGTCGTCGGATGACGATATTGCGTTCACCCTGTCGCCCAACCCGGCGTCAGACGTGGTAACGGTCAGTATAGCCCAAAGCGCCGCCGGCAGCCAGGCCGCGTCTGTCCCGGTTGGATCATCCGGCACTCCGGTTACTTACGCTGTCAAAGTTGTTGATATGTCCGGCATCGTATACTATGCTTCTTCCAACAAGGGGAATAAGTTTACCATTCCGGTCAGCACCTTAAAGCCCGGCAACTACATGGTTGTGGTGACTGACGGCAAAAAACCGTCCGGCAGACCTCTTCTCATTGCACGTTGAGGAGTACTCATAGGTGCGGGCGCCGCTGCGCCGGATCGGGCACGGACGCTATCGGAGAGGGATACGCCTTATAACTCTGAATAGGCTGTCGAGTGCAGGAAGATGTCGTCGATGTGGGAAACATTGTGCTGGTATTGCGGTGACGCTACCAGCTGTTTCCAGAAAGGATCATCGGAGAAACTCTTCCAGTGCTGGTCGCGGGCGGCCATATTGTCAAAGCTGGTCATGTACATGAGGTTGGGCATGTGGGCGCCGGCGAGGACGGAGGCATAGAAGACGGCATGGAAGTCCAGTCTGGCGAACAGGGGGATTTCGCCGCCCTGGTTGAACATCTGCACTTTGTTGGCGAATAATTTTTCCGTAGGGCCTTCATAGCTGCGCAATTCGTAGATCCTGTCGGCGCTGTAGGGCTGACCGGACCAGGGGGCTGCATAGGCGGGCATTTCGGGAAAGGCCTGGAGGAGGATGGATTCTATGCGGACGTAAGGAGGATCGTTATAGGCTGCGTCGAGGTAGCTGCCGCCATCGGCCAGGAACCGGGTGTCTTTAGCAAGGGATGCGGAGAGGGTGACGAATTGGTCGAGGTTTTTGAGGGGAATGAAGAGGAAAATTTTGCGGATAGCGGCGGTGTCATTGCCAACTGGTTTGAAGGCGCCCACCTGTGATATCCCCTGGCGATGCAGGGCGGGGATCAGGGCGTATTGCAGGAAGCTGTCTACGCGGGTTTCCTGTTGTTGGGTCTTCAACTGGTAGACACGGATAGCATAGAACGTTTGTTTGGAGCTGGCCGCTGAGGGCGCGGCCGATATACCCGCGCAAGGAGCGCTGTGGTCGGGCAGGACAGGAGTGGGGATGGCGGGTGCGGATGTTGCGGCGGCGGGCGTTCCGACGAAAGCCGCAAAACTGGTCAGCAGGAAGAGCAAAGGCTGGAAGATACGTTGGGGAGCAAGCCGGCCGGACAATAACTTTTTCATAAATAAATTGTTGAATATGAGGAAGTAGAATGATAATTTGCCAGTAATTGCCAACATGAAAAATGTTTTAACAAAAACTTGGAATTGACGATCCTGCGAATATCGGAAATAAACCTACCTTGGCGCACTCCTAATAAAATTATGAGCTATAGAATTTATTTATTTCTGCCATTGTTGCTGGTTTTGTTGGTTGAGCGGGGATCGGCCCAGAAATTCCTGACCGGCAAGATCTTTTCCAAAAACGGTGCGGATACGTTGATGTCCGTGAGCATCCATAATATTACCGAGCAGCGATATGATCTCTCCGACGAGGATGGTTCTTACCGTATCCAGGTCATGGCTGGCGACCATGTCGCTTTTTCTTCGGTGGGATATAGGACAGATACGCTGACCATCACCGATGCCATGCTGACCACGACGTACCCGATCTATCTGGCCGTCCGGGCGCAAACCCTGCAGTCAGTGAGCGTGCAATACAACAATTATCAGCTGGACTCTATGGACCGGCGCAAGGAATATGCCTGGGTGTACAATAATGGTAATACCCCCCGATTCGAGCATCAGCGGCAGGGGGATGGTGTCGGAGTGGAAATGAATATCTTCCGCAATGCCGGTAAGCCGGAGAAGCAAAGGGAAAGACTGCAGAAACGGCTGGCGAAGGAGGAACAGGATTATTATATCAATTTCCGGTATAGTAAGGAATATGTGACGAAGATCACCCGTCTCCAGGGGGACAGTCTCATTCAGTTTATGAAAAAATACCGGCCCTCCTACGATTATTGCCGCAAGGCGGCCACTGTAGACATCCTTGTCTATATCAATGACTGTTATAAGCTGTATATGAAGGGGGAGTAGGGAAGAGACCGTTCGCGGGAACGGTCGATACTAGAAGCGGGAGCTCCGAGCGAGGGTTGACTGGAGTGGGGGGTCAGCGGGCACTGCCCTAAGTAAATTCTTATCGTCTGCGGATGAGAATAAATTAATATCTTACCTGTCGTTGAGCAAATTCCTTGTACATGAAAGAATTAAGAAGCCGCCATTGGTTCGGAAAGACCGACAAGATGGGCTTTATCTATCGTAGCTGGATGAAGAACCAGGGCTTTCCTGAAGATATGTTTGACGGCAGGCCGGTGATCGGTATCTGCAATACCTGGTCCGAACTTACTCCCTGCAATGCGCATTTACGGGATATCGCGGAAGTTGTGAAGCGCGGCGTTTATGAAGCCGGGGGGTTCCCGCTGGAATTCCCGGTGATGTCGCTGGGGGAGACGCTGCTGAAGCCAACGGCGATGTTGTTCCGTAACCTGGCGAGCATGGATGCGGAGGAATCGATCCGCGGTAACCCCCTGGATGGGGTAGTGCTGCTGACGGGTTGTGACAAGACCACTCCGTCTACGGTGATGGGGGCTGCGAGTGTCGATCTTCCCACCCTGGTGGTGCCTGGCGGACCGATGCTGAATGGGAAATTCCAGGGCCATGATATCGGCAGCGGTACGCATGTCTGGAAATTCGATGAGGATCGAAAAACCGGGAAGCTGAGCGACGCCGATTATCTGCTGGCGGAGAGCTGTATGTCGCGCAGTCCGGGGCATTGCATGACGATGGGCACGGCCAGCACTATGGCTTGTATGGTGGAATCGCTGGGCCTGACCTTACCGGGGGCCGCGGCCATCCCGGCCGTCGATTCCCGTAAAAAGGTGCTGGCGCATCTTTCGGGGCGGCGCAT
>PMUF01000590.1 GCA_003167015.1 Chitinophagaceae bacterium
CGGGATGGTCGGCGATCGTGTCGGCCAGCTCGATGAGCCCGTAGCGCCGTGCCGCGTCGGACGACGCGATCGCGCCGCGAGCCGGATCGCCGGCCGCAGCCACGTCCCGCGCGGCGACGCCGGTATCGGGCACCGGGACGCGCCGCACGTCGGTCAGGCTGCCCAAGAAGCGGCCGCACTCGGCCAGCACGACGGGGTGCGACTCGATCTCGCGCAGTCCGTCCAGCGTCGCACCGGCAACGGCCAGCAGCCGGTGGTCCATCCTCCAGGTGATCTCCGCGAGCAGGTCGAGCTCGTACTCGGCCAGCGCGTCGTAGCCCTCACGGATCGTCCCGGCGATCGCGTTGTCGATCGGGAGGAGCCCGAGGTCGGCGCGGCCCGAGAGCACGGCGTGGGCGACGGCCCGGTACGACGAGCAGCCCATCGGCACGAACGTGACGCCGCGGCGGGCCGCGTAGGCGTCGAGCACGGCGTGGGAGTACGAGCCCTCGATCCCCTCGAAGGCGGCGGTCATCGTGAGGGTGGGGGCGGTCGGCTCGCCGGTCGCGGCCTGGGCGATGCAACGATGGCTGGAGGGCTACGCGTATCATGCGCCGCTGTCAGGTGCGATATTTGTCGTCGCGGGCTTGCTGGCCTTTGCGATTGCGCTGATAACAGTGAGCTATCATGCGGTGCGGACGGCGCTGGCGAATCCGGTCAAAAGCTTAAGGGCGGAGTGATAGTTTGAGCAAAATGCCTTAATTTAGCCCCCAGAAACCTATTGTACCTATAACGAGATGCTTGTGAGGATTCGCCCGATCATACCGCTGATTCTGCTATGCCTACCTGTCCTAACCGCCCGATCTCAGGGCCTCCTCTTCAAATCCGAGGACAGTTTGCTGACTCAACGTACCTCACTGCATGTTTTCGACACTCATCCCCCTGTTTTTCAGGACAATTTCTTCATCAAATTCGACCTATCGCTCTGGGATAACGCTAACCTCGGCTATGTCCTCGACGTGGCAGACAACATCAACGATAACTCGTACAGCCTCAGCTATCTTTATACCAACGGCGCCGGTATGCTGAATTTCAATATCGACCGGAAATCGAATAAGCTGGCGATCCCGCTGCCGGCAGACCTGCTCCACAAAAAAGCCTGGTTCAGGGTCCGGCTGGATTTCGATCTGGCCAACGATAACGTCGCGATCGATGTCAATAACACGGTCTACCTGGCCCAACACCTGGGGTTCAAGCCCAAAATGACGGCGAATATCGTCTTCGGGAAAAATCAGCTGTACACGGAGGTACCCAACATGGCGCTGAGGAACCTTACGGTGGGGGATGAAAACCGGCAATATTTCTTCCCGTTAAACGAATGGAGCGGTACTGTTGTCCATGACTCCACCGGCGCCGCCCGCGGGACCGTCGAAAACCCGGTCTGGCTGATGGCGAGGAATGCACCGGTTTCGATAACATATCCAAAATAATCATGAGAAGAATAATTTTTGCGGCCCTTGGGGTCGTCGCGCTTTTGGCGCCTTTTGGGGGTTTTGCGCAGCGGGAAAAGACTGCATTTCAGACCAGCAGCGGGTGGATTCCGCAGATCGACGTTCGGTCAGATATGGCTATCGTCTATGGGACGGGGGACAGGAAAGGGATGAGCTTTGAGCAACGCGTTCAATCATGGCGGGATCATGGCTACCAGATCGCCTTTATGACGGGGATTGCCTGGGGGGCCTACTTCGACTATTTCCTCGGGAAATGGGACGGGCAGAATCACCTGGGGGTTGGGCAGGTGACTCAGCGAGGAGATACGATCTGGCATGGGCATAATATGCCGTACGTCGTGCCGGTGGCCTCCTTCCTGGAGTATATGAAGACGGCGGTGGTCAAACGCGTCATCGATGCGGGGGTGGATCGGATATTCCTGGAGGAGCCCGAGTTCTGGGCGCGCGCAGGCTACAGTGAGCCCTTCAAGGCCGAGTGGCAAAAGTTCTATGGCTTTCCGTGGCGGCCACAGGATGCGTCACCGGAGAACACCTATCTCTCCAGCAAGCTGAAATACCAGCTGTACTATAATGCGATACGGGAGGTGTCGAATTATGCGAAGGCTTATGCCAGGTCCAGGGGGATGAATTTGCGGGTGTACATTGCGACGCATTCGCTGGTCAACTATTCTTCCTGGCAGATCGTGAGCCCCGAGGCCAGTTTGGCGTCGCTGCCGGGGATTGACGGGTATATCGCTCAGGTTTGGACAGGAACTTCCCGCGAGCCGACCTATTTCGACGGGCAGAAAAAGGAGCGGGTCTTCGAGAATGCGTTTCTCGAGTATGGGTCGATGTTGTCGATGACGGCGCCGACGGGGCGTAAGCTGTTCTTTCTGACCGACCCTATCGAAGACTGGCCGCGTGACTGGGCCGATTATAAGCGTAACTACCAGGCGACCTTTACCGCCGAGATCCTGTATCCGACCGTCGACGATTATGAGGTCATGCCCTGGCCGGAGCGGATCTATACCCGACCGTACAAGCTGGCCGGCAGTGACTCCGCGGTGCTGATCCCCCATTATTATTCCACGCAGATGCAGGTCATGATCAATGTGCTCAATAAGATGCCTGCTTCGACGAACCGGGTCAGCGGAGTGGGATCGATAGGTGTGCTGATGAGCAATTCGCTGATGTTCCAACGCTTCCCTACACATGACGGGTATGATGATCCGCAGTTTTCGAATTTTTACGGGCAGACGCTCCCGCTCGTCAAGCGGGGGGTACCCGTGCAGACGGTGCATATGGAGAACCTGGGGTATCCGGCCACGCTGGCGACTGTCAAGGTGTTAGTGATGAGCTATTCTAATATGAAGCCTACTTCTGCGATGGTGCATGAACAGCTTGCGCGATGGGTGCGGCACGGTGGCGTGCTGATCTATTGCGGTCGCGATGACGATCCTTATCAATCAGTCATGGACTGGTGGGATACCAAGGGGCGGCATTATCATGCGGCGTCGGAGCATTTGTTCGGGTTACTGGGACTCGACCCGCATGCGGGCACCGGCAGGTATCCGGTGGGGTCGGGTGCGGTGTATGTGATCCGGCAGGACCCTAAGGAGTTCGTGCTGCAGCATGACGGGGATGGAGCGTATGTAGATGTTTTGAAGAAGGCTTTCGAGAATGATGCCCGCGGCGGTGCGCTGATCCTCAAGAACAGCTTTTATTTACAGCGGGGGCCTTATGATATCATTTCGGTGCTGGATGAGAATCCGGATGCCACGCCTTATACCGTGAAGGGGCCGGTGATCGATCTGTTCGATCCTTCTCTGCCGGTGTTGGATGCCAAGACCGTTGCGCCCGGTGAGCAGTCGCTGCTGTATGACCTGGCGCGGGTTCCCGACAAGACGCGGCCTTCCGTGCTGGCGGCGGCGGCGCGCATCTATTCGGAGACGGTGACGGGGCGGACTTTTTCGTTTGTCGCGAAGAGTCCGGTGAATACGGTGAATAGTATGCGGGTGCTGCTGCCCGGGCGGCCGGTGGAGGTTCGCGTGACGGACAGCCAGGGGGCGGCCGTTGCTGACGTGCAGTCGTCCTGGGATGAGGGGTCGCATACCGAGTATTTGGGGTTTGCGAATAGCCCCGATGGGGTGAAGGTGGAGTTGGCGCTGCCGTGAGCTTGCGGGCTCGCGAGGGTAGGCGGCGACGGGCGGCGGGCGGGTGCGCTGCGGCGGCCGGTTGCGGAAAAAGGTCCAAACGGGATCTAAATAGAGACAATTCGGGTTGTACAAAGGGACATCGGGGGTCTAAGAACAGGAAATATCGGGATGCTAAGGGCGCCGAATGCCGATAAGTGTTTTCTTTGATGATGCAACCGCGTGATCCTCGCTATGAACTGATTAAACCGATGCTGAAGGAGGGGAAGATTACAACCTTCCAGGACATCTTCAAGTACATCAAAAAATCTGTGGTGGCGGCCGACCTGGGCAAGAAGGTGAACCGGTTTACCCGGCTGATGGAACATGTGGAAGACTTCGTGGTGAAAGACCTGTTGCTGATAGGACGATTTTGTAACCTGACAGCAGCCGAGATGTTCAAGCTCGTGGAGATGGAGATCGAGAAGAAAAAGAACAAGACCGAAAAGAAAGATACGTTGTCCTGATTACCGACCAAACAAAGCAAGCAGACCTTGCGGACCTTAACCATGCCGTCTCCCAGGAGGCGGCTTTTTTGTGCAGGCCTTCGCTATCAGCAGTTGACCTAGCCCGCTTGGAGTGATTGGACAAAATCTATCTCCCGCCGGGGAAGGAAGAACCCCTTGATGCAGTTCATATTGCGTATACACCAATCATTCGAATAAACCTTGCTTCAAGGAAATCGCAACAATATCCTAAATGCAGGACAGCTCCTATCACTGCAGGGTTAATGATTTTTCCCCGGCGCTTTTTATCTTCGGCCCACTGCAAGGCCCGCTCAAAGTTATTTTCCCAAAAGTACAAGCCATGGCCTAGCCAGTCATAAGGCTGCCGGCTAATGACTATCCTGTTGGGTTCTTTTAACAGCAAATCCCTTACATTGGCATCACATCCATGGAAGCCAATGACCAAATTAGGCTTAACGTCATACATACAACGTAAATTTGACCTGAATCAGTCGGAAACAAAAGGGGAGATAGCGAATGAAGAAGGCTTAACTTTTCTTTTTGTCGGGGAAAATAGTAGCGAGGTCTTTATACATCTCAGTAAAATTCCCGTTCATATCAAGGATCCCGGCATTGCAAAGCAAACGTAACCCTTCTTCCTTGCTGAGTTTTTTATCAGCCAAATCCATTAATCTTTGGTAATCTTTATCGCTCATGTTCATAGGTTTTATCCCATAAAGATATTAAAAACTATTTTCCAAATTAAAAAAACTTAACCCCGATACGAGAGCCTTTGACAATAAAAACCCCGGTTCAAAACCGAGGATTCCCCTTTCCCAAATTCTCCTTAATTTTACTCCCCGGCCGCTCCAAAAGAAGGCCCCGCCTATAAGTCATGCCCGAAAAAGAAAAACTCCGTCTCGATAAATATCTCTGGTCCATCCGTCTCTTCAAGACCCGGACCGAAGCCGCCGAAGCCTGCGACAGAGGCAGGGTGAAATATAACGGCATCGCCGCCAAAGCCTCGAAGAACGTCAGCGTCGGCGACGAATATGAAGTCAAGACCGAGGCCAAACGCTGGCGCATCAAAGTGGCCCAACTCCTTGACCATCGGCTCCAGTACGCTCAGGCAATTGAATACTACATCGACATCACCCCTGCCGAAGAAATCGAGCGGCTCCAGTACCAGGCCGCCAGCTTCAACACCGGCAAACGCCAGAGCAAAGTCGGCCGCCCCACGAAAAAGGACCGGCGCGAACTCGGCGACTTCATGGGCGAATAGCTCACCCGCCGGATGAATACGGCCACCACTACCGAGGAAAAAGTTACCCAACTGTAGCGTGCCGGCGCGCAAAGGCTCCCCGGGTATTTTAACAATTCATTTATGGCACGGTTGTGGATTTATACCCATCAAACAAACATTACACACCATGGCAACTTCAAAAACGAAAACTACAGCAATAGTCGTGCTTGCGATAGCCTTTGTGGGCAGTTTGGGATATGCTATCATCAGTAATAGTAATGGTACGCAAGTCATCGAACAGCAGCACACACAGATTGCTAAAGTCAGTGATGAGAAAAGCGATCTTCAGAAAAACTTCGACGAATCGCTGGTACGCCTGGACTCCATGACAAGCGTTTCGCATGCGATGACTGGTCAGCTGGCCGGGCTTAACAAGCAGATTGCCAGGCAGAAGGCAGAGATCCGCAGGATCCTCAATAATAAGAACGCCAGCGCCGCCGATCTGGCCAAGGCCAGGCAAATGATTGCCGACCTGAACGATAAGATCACCAACATGGAGCAGGATGTCGCTAATCTGACACAGACTAAGACACAACTGACAGCTGACAAGGTGGCCCTTGTACAGGATACCACTACGCTCGATTCCAACCTGATGGTGACCACTACAGCCAAGCAAGCTCTTGACAAGCAAGTCGATATTGCTTCTACGCTGAATGCTACTAATATTGCGATTGTTCCGGTCGACGTGAAGAAGAACGGAAAGGAAAAAATCACCACGACCGCTAAGCGTGTCAACAAGCTGCTCGTCAAATTCGATGTTAACAATCGGATTGCGCAGTCGGGTACTACTGATGTCTATGTCGTGATCACCGGCCCCGATGGAAAAAGTGTAATGGCTCCGGCCAACGGATCGGGCACTTTCACGACCCGTGATGAAGGCGACAAGTCTTTTACGGCTAAGGTGCCGGTTGACTTCGAGACGGCCAAGACAAAGAACGTACAATTTGCTTTTACCCCTGGCAGCGCTTTCCAGCAGGGTAGTTATACTATTCAGATCTATCAGAACGGATTCAAGATCGGTGAAGGGACCCGCGAGTTGAAGAAGGGCGGGTTGTTCAGCTAAGGGATTGCATTCAAACTAATGGGTCACTCGATGAATGCGGGGATGAGCCAGGGATCGGTGGTCGATGAATGACGTTCGGCGTGCGATCGGGCAGTAATAAACAGGCATCGGTGATCGAATAATCGGGCGGGGGGTACGATGAGACGCGGTATTGGTCTTGTCGGGCTTCCCGTTCGTTATTTTAGTTTGTCGTGGTGTACGTCAGATTGAACTTCCCGTTGGTCATGCTCAGGCTGTCCGCGGAACTGTTACTGTTGATTGTCTCGCCGCTGAACGTACCGGCGATGGTATGCTGTGTGGAATCCCAGGCGGTGATGGTCATTATACAGTGGCCGATGGCTCCGTCCAGCCCGGCAATATAATTATTCGCTCCGTCATTGATGGAATAGATGACGGTTGTAGTGAGGGCCGTATCGGAATTAAAGGGGACGTTGAGCTGGGATGGCGATTGAAACGTCATCAGGAGGCTGGAGCTGTCGGCCGTGGTAGTCATATCGGCATTGATCGTGAAAGTGCCGCTGCTTTCGGAATAGCTATTGGAATAGGTGGTAGCCTGAAAGGCGGTCGAGCCGAAGGTGGCGGTGAGCGACTGGGGCGTGCTGTTGGCCTTTTGGCAAGCGGGAAGGAGGGCACAGAGGGGAAGGAGGGCTAAAAGGAACGTTGGGGCAGATCTGGTATGCGTCATGGGGCAAATTTAGGTGTTTTCACTCTTGACAGCCACCCGGGAAATGCCGACTTTTCGCCAAAAAAATGATAAAAGAATCGGGTTGTCCGTCCTGGTCAGCGTGCTCCTGCTGACAAGCTTTGCTCCGGTACATAGGGCTGGCGTGAAAGAGGCGGTGAAAATGGGGCGAAGGCCTTGTAAGATTGAGTATAAATAGGGATTTTAGTAGTAAAATCCAAAGAAGTTGCTGAAATGTTCTTCTTCGAAATCAGAGGTGCTTTGTTTTCAACGAGATGTATCAGTGAGTTGCTGCTGACAGCTGCTTGGCGCCTTGGTGGATTTTAGTAGTAAAATCCGATTTAAGGTCACGGTCTCCCAAAGACTAAATAAATTAAAAGGCAAGAACCTGGCCTACGGAAAATGGCTGAAGCCAATAAGTATCTCAGCACCATGAAGGGGTTGCCCAAGGCTTGAGTGCTCTGCGCCGGATTATTTCTCCGAAAAATACTGAAAAATACGGGATCGTCTCGATGCCCTTATAGAAATTCCCGAGGTCGAACTTTTCGTTGGGTGAATCCAGGTTGTCGCTTATCCGGACGGTCACTACCGCAGATGCCGCAGATAGCTCTCCGGATCGACAAGAAAGCGCTTGGTGATCCGATAATGATCGGTCTCCGTATAGGAGACGCGCTCCATCCCCTCTTCTCTGATCTCATACAACACCGCATCGGGAACCCCCATGAGGATGGGGGAGTGCGTCGCTATGATGAACTGCGCTTTCCCACCTTTCAAAACCTCGAGTATGAAGGCCAGGAGCGACAGCTGCTTCAGCGGTGACAAGGCAGCCTCCGGCTCATCCAGGATAAAAAGGCCCTTATCCTGAACGCGTGTTTGCAAGATCGTCAGGAAGGCTTCGCCATGGCTCAGGGTATTGACGTCCACACCATAATTTCTGCGCATCGCCCCTCCGGCATAATTCATATTTTCCCGCATCTGCCGGATCACAGAGTCGTCCACCTTCCCCTTGAGATCCAGTAGCTCCATCGCGATTTTTTCCCGCTCCCGGTCCACATTGTCGATGAAATGGCTGAAGTCCTCCGCACGAAAGAAGAAGCCCTTTTTCGTTTCCCTTTGCCAATCGATCTGCAGGTAGGGTTTTATCATTTTGGCCGCTGCAAAGCTCGGCGATGCCCCGCCGATCCGCCCACCAATCAGCGGAATGTCAATGGCGTAAGCCAGGCTCTCCAGGAGCGTGGACTTCCCGCAACCGTTATCACCGACAAAGATGGTGACCTGATCTCCCAGCGCAATTCCGCTGGCGAATCGCACCGCCGGGATGTTAAAGGGGAAAGGATGCTGTCGATCCGCCTGTATGGAGAAAGATTTGATAAAAGCCATGGAAATACGACGAGGCAATTATTTTGGCCTCTCCGAAGATAAGTATCTTTCCGAAGGACAGGCTGTGCGAAACTGGAAAATAATTGGCGGCCGGTGGCCCGACTTTTGCATTTCCATATCCATTGTTAACACTAAAACAGCAATTATGGAGCACAAACCGAATATCAGTAGTACGAGTCTGAAGCTGAAAGGCAACTGGAATGAAACAAAAGGTAAGATCAAACAGCAGTACGCCAATCTGACGGATAATGATCTGCTGTATGAAGAAGGAAAGGAAGATGAGCTGTATGGCCGGCTTCAAAAGCATACCGGCAAAACGAAAGAGCAGGTTAAGGAATGGATCGACAAACTGTAGTGCAATCTGCAATTCTACATGGCCGGAGACTGTTTACGCAGGCTCCGGTTTTTTTATGTGACGTCCCGGGGGGAATGCCTATTTTTGCGCAACTATGGTAAAGAAAAAAAGTAAACCGGCAAAAAAAGCTGCCTCGCCCAAAAAGAGCGGAGGCCATGCCAATGAATTGAGATCCGCGGCCAGAGCCTCTGCGGCCAAACGACTGAATAAATAGCGAACCCTGTTGCTGGCAGTGGGAGGATCTACTTCTTAAAGGAGAACAACCACGGGAACAGGTCTGGTTCTGCAAAAGCACTATCCCAACTGTCGTGATTGGCGTTTGGATATTCTGTATACTTTGCATTTTTGGCACCTGCGCTTTGCAAGGCTTTGATTAAATTCCTGTCGGGTTGGGGGTCGACTGTATTATCGAGGGCGCCATGGAAAATCCATATCGGAACATGGACTGCTTTTTCTGTGTATAGTGCCGTATTGGCCATCCCGCAAATGGGAAATATGGCCGCAAAAAAGGCCGGATAATGGATGGTCAGGTCATAGGTTCCGAAGCCGCCTAAAGAAAGGCCACCGAGATACAATCTTTTTTTATCCGCGATTTTATTTTCAGAGAAGCTATCTATCAATTGTTTAACGAGCCGTTCGGGTGTTGTAAGGTCTGAAATATTCAGCATGGCGTTGAAGGCGGACGATGTATCGCGATGGTGGTTTGGAAATCTGCTCCAGGTGCTATCGTCAGGAC
This sequence comes from Chitinophagaceae bacterium, assembly GCA_003167015.1. Classification (GTDB taxonomy): domain Bacteria; phylum Bacteroidota; class Bacteroidia; order Chitinophagales; family Chitinophagaceae; genus Puia. Next base: position 9,627 of record PMUF01000590.1, read on the forward strand.
ATTGTGGAAAAATGACGATAGCCGGAAATTGGTTGCGCAGGGAATCCTTTAAAAACAGGTCGCCACCATGGAGAAGTTGTGATTCATTATTGTTCCCTCTTTCGCCTGACCCATGTAGGAAAACGATTAATGGATACGACTTTCTTTTCTTATAATTTTCAGGATATAAGATCCTGTAACGTAAGGTGTCTGTTCCCCGGATAAACAGCTGTCGCTGATAGGCGCTGAAATCCTGGGCCTGGGAGAAATGCAGGCTTATCAGGAGGATAAGGAAGGAAGTGATTTTTTTCATAAAAGGGCTATGTTAAGTTTGCGCGAAATACTGGTGAAAATATGGGATGGTCTCGATACCCTTATAGAAGTTCTCGAGGTCGAACTTTTCGTTGGGTGAATGCAGGTTATCGCTATCCAACCCAAAGCCCATAAAAACGATCTTGATCCCTAACTCCTTCTCGAATAACGCACAGATCGGGATGCTGCCGCCGCCGCGCACGGGGATAGGCGCTTTATGGAACGTGGCCTCGATGGCCCGGGCCGCGGACTGGTAGGCCTTGCTGTCGATGGGGGTCATATAGGGCTCGCCGCCGTGATGCCTCCACGCCCGGACGGTCACGCCGGGCGGTGCGATCTGTTTGAAATAATTCAGCAGCTTTTCGGTGATTTTTGTCGACGACTGATTGGGGACAAGCCGGGCGGAGATCTTGGCAGTGGCCTTTGAAGGGAGTACTGTTTTGGCGCCTTCGCCTGTATACCCGCCCCAGATACCGTTCAATTCGATAGTCGGCCGGATACCCGTCCGCTCATTGGTCGTATAGCCCTTCTCACCCCACAGCGTGGTCACGCCGAGGTCAGCCTTGTATTCCGCCTCATTGAAGGGGGCCGCCGCCATCAGCCGCCGCTCAGCGGGGGTCGCCTCGACCACATCGTCATAGAAGCCGGGGATGGTGATATGATTGTTCTCATCATGACAGGAGGCGATCATCTTGGCCAGCATGGTGATAGGATTGGCCACGGCCCCGCCATAGACGCCGCTGTGCAGGTCGCGATTGGGACCGGTGACTTCCACCTCTATGTAGGACAGCCCCCGCACCCCGATGTCGATGGATGGCGTGTCAAGGCTTAGCATAGCGGTATCGCTGATCAGGATGACGTCGGCTTTAAGGAGGTCTGTGTGGTTGCTGACGAACTTCGCCAGGTTGGGGCTGCCGATCTCCTCTTCCCCTTCGATGATGAACTTGACATTGGTAGGCAGCGTATTGGTGCGCACCATCGTTTCGAAAGCTTTGACGTGCATATAAAACTGGCCTTTGTCGTCCGCCGACCCTCGAGCGTATAATTTGCCATCCTTAATGACAGGATCGAAAGGGCCGCTATGCCAAAGCTCCAACGGATCAGGCGGCTGGACGTCATAATGGCCGTAGACCAGCACGGTAGGCCGGGACGGGTCGGTGATCTTCTCGCCATACACGACGGGATGACCTTCGGTGGGGTAGACTTCCGCCTTGTCGACACCGGCGTCGAGGAGGGCCTTTTTGACCGCGTCGGCGCAGAGGAGCATGTCAGGCTTATGCTCAGTACGCGCGCTGACAGAAGGGATACGTAAGAGGTCGAGTAGCTCGCTGAGGAAGCGGGCTTTATTTTTTTCCTGGTAATCGGTCCACGTTGACATATCAAATGATTTTATGGGGCCCGGGTGGCGGGCGAGAGGCAAATATAGCAGATTCACGTATAAACGCGTAATTTGCGGAATGCGTGTTTATACGCTGGCGCTGAATGCTATCTGCGGTTACTTTTGCAGCTTAAAATCAACCCACCAATGAACCTAGAAACTCCATTACAAACATTGAAATTCCTTTGGGTGAAGTGGCCAATCACCCAGGTGGAATTCTGGCTCAACCGCCCGACAACAGGCCTGGACTATTTCCTTTTCGATTTCCATTTTCCCGCCACCAATGATCCGTCGCTGCCCCTGGGGTTATGCGCCTTTGCGCACAATTCGACGCCGCCGGGTTATTTCAACCCGTACAACCCGGATATCCTGCTGCCGTATGAGAGCAATGCGGCGTTATTCAGCGGTCCGATCAAACTGACGTCGAACATCCTTTCAGTGGCCGAAGTGCAGTCCCTGATAGGGCCTGATCCCTCCGTGAAGGATTATCTCTTATTTACACCTAATTTGAACACGGATCACCAGGTGTACTACGAGGTCACCGCGGTGCCGTCAGCCGGGTCAAAGGTTGGGGTAACGGTGACCGCCAAGACCGCGACTCCGCTGGACGGTGGTGGTGGCAGTGGCATCACCAACCCGTCGCCGCCTGCGTGAATTTAAACCGACCCGGAGATGGGATCATTCATAACCGACATATTAGATTGGTCCGAAGTATGGGGTACATTAATACCCCTGGCAGTTTGGATGAGACACAAGGAACAACCGGGGTATCTCCGGCCGGTTGTCCTTTATATATGGTTTGCACTGGCGATCAACCTGACCGTCGATGTGATCTGGAAGCTGAAAACCGTGATCCCCCGCCCCTGGAATACGAACAATTATCTGTATAACCTGCATTCCCTGGTGCGATTCTACCTTTTCGCCGCCTTTTTCATCCGGCTGAACCAGCCTTTCCTGGTCCGGGTCAAGCGGCTCCTGCCCTGGCTGTTCGGGCTATTTGTGGTGCTTAATTTCAGCCTGGCGGAGAATTTCTTCAATTATTACAACCTCAGCAGCCGCCTCCTCGCCCTGGAAGCCGGCATCCTGCTGTTTTACTGCCTCCAATATTATTTTTACAAGGTGAAAGAAGACCAGGAGATCGGCATCAACCAACCCGATTTTTGGGTCGTCACGGGTCTTGGCATCTATGTAGCGATCAATTTCTTTATCTTTTTGTTGTATAATGAACTGGTGGCCTATGACATCCGCTTCGCCGTGGATATCTGGACCGTCCATAATTTGTCTTATATTTTGCTGCAACTTTTTCTCGCAAAAGCCCTATATGAGTCTACACGAAGGTAACATCAAGCTGCTGGTACTGGTAGGCATCTCCGTGATGCTGCTGTTATTCGTCAGCTTTCTACTGATTTTTATTTCCACTCAACGCCGAAAACTTAAGTACCAGAAATATATCCAGCAACTCCACCAGACCCAGCAGAACCTGCTGATCGAAGCCGCGGTGCGCAGCGAGGAATCCGAGCGGCTGCGGATCGCCGAGGCCCTGCATGATGAAGTAGGCACACTGCTATCCTCTTCGAAGCTGCATTTTCAGAATATCCGGCTCAACGAGGACGATCCGCACAATACACCCCTGTACACCAAAGGGCAGGAACTGATGGATGAAGCCATCGCCCAGATCCGCGGCATGTCGCATAACCTCCACAGCAGCATCCTGCAGGAATTCGGTCTTTTCGAGGCCATCCGCCATTTCATCCAGAAGATCATGGACGACCACCTGACCGAAGCGACTACCTCGCTGGATTGCCACTACGATGCGGCTTTCAGGGAAAATGAGATCAGCGTCTACCGGATGGTACAGGAGCTGGTCAATAACCTGATCAAGCATGCAAAGCCCAAAAAGATCCACGTCAGCTGCGTCAATACGGATAACTGGCTGGTGCTGACCATCTTCCATAACGGTAAAGGGCTTACGCAGGAAAGGTTCGAAGAGCTGAAATTCCAGAAAAACAGCATGGGCTTCAAGATCATTCAAAACCGGCTGATACTCCTTAAGGGTAAACTTGTCTTTTCGTCGCGGCCCGACGGATACTTTATTGATATATATTTGCCTACAGAGGGCACGTCTGTTGACGGGGTGTAGTCCTAAGCGTTACCACTTACCTTTTAAGAGCTAAAACCATGAGCAAGATCAGAATTGCCATTGCTGACGATTCGTCTATCTTCCGGGATGGGTTGAAGGTTGGTCTGGCAAGAGACGATAACTTCGAACTCGTGCTGGAGGCCGCTTCCGGCGAAGAGCTGGTGGCGGGCATCGATCGGACTGCTACCGATGTCGTCCTCATGGATCTGAAAATGCCGGGCATGGATGGGATGGAGGCCACGAAGGTGATCCGCAGGCAGTGGGATCAGGTGAAAGTGCTGGCGGTGACGATGTACGACGATGAGAAGTTCATCATCCACCTGATGGAAAATGGCGCCAACGGCTACCTGCTCAAGAATGCGGATTCTGCCGAGATCCGGCGGGCTATCTACTGTGTCTTCGAGAATGGCTATTACTTCAATGACCTGGTCAATAAAGCACTCCTGAAAAAATTAGTGGTCAAGGCCAACCTCACGCCTACTTTCCGCCCCGATATCGAACTTTCCGAACGCGAGCTGCAGGTGTTGCATCTCATCTGCGAGGAGAAAACGAATGTGGAGATCGGGGCGATGATCTTTCTTTCTTCGCGTAGTGTGGAAGGGATCCGGCAACGGCTGATAGAGAAGGTAGGGGCGCGGAATACGGCGGGGTTGGTGCTTTTTGCAGTGAAGAACGGGATTGTGTAGGC
>PMUF01000196.1 GCA_003167015.1 Chitinophagaceae bacterium
CGCGGGGGCGCGTGCTTACGTCAGCAACGGTTGTAGCGGTTCGGGCTTGAGGAAGCGGTTATACAGCGCCTCATACTGCGGGACGATCCGGTGAATATCAAAATTTTTAGCGTGGGCGGCGGCATTGGCCTTGAACTGTTTGAGGACGGCTTCGTCTTCGAGTATCCGGATAGCGTTATCGCTCATCCCATAGATATCCCCGACATCATTGAGGTAACCGGTCTCGCCCTGGATGGCGATCTCGGGGAGACCGCCGGCGTTGGTGGAGATGACGGGTACTCCCGCGGCCATGGCCTCGAGTGCGGCCAGCCCGAAACTTTCATACTCCGACGTCAGCAGGAAAAGGTCGGCGATGGCCAGGATCTCCTCCATTTGTTCCTGCTTGCCTACAAAGCGCATATCGTCACATAATCCCAACTCACGGCAAAGGCCCTCCGCGCCGGAGCGTTCGGGGCCATCTCCCACAAATAAGAGCTTCGCGGGTATTTTCCGCCGGACGATCTCGAAGATACGGACGACGTCCTGCACTCTTTTTACTTTGCGGAAATTGCTGGCGTGCATGATGATCTTTTCGCCGTTGGGGGCGATGACCTTGCGGAAGGCATCGATAGGCTTTTTATGGAATCGGCGGGTGTCTACGAAGTTATAGATGACGCGGATCTCTTTTTCGATAGGGAAGGTTCGGTAGGTTTCGTCACGGAGGTTCTCCGACACGGCAGTGATGGCGTCGCTCTGGTTGATGGAAAAGGCGACGACGGGAGCGAAGGTCTTGTCTCGGCCTACGAGGGTGATATCGGTGCCGTGGAGGGTGGTGATGACGGGAACATAACGCCCGGTGGTGGACTCCACGATCTTTTTGGCCAGGTAGGCGGCCGAGGCGTGGGGGATGGCATAGTGGACATGCAGCAGGTCCAGCTGGTGGTTGACGATGACGTCGACCATGGTGCTGGATAGGGCTGTCTCATAAGGGGGGTAATCGAAGAGGGGGTAGGTGGTGACCCGGACTTCGTGATAAAAAATATTTGCATTGAACTCGTTGAGGCGGACGGGTTGCTGGTAGGTAATAAAGTGGACCTGGTGTCCCTTGTCAGCCAGCGCTTTACCTAATTCTGTAGCCAGGACACCGCTGCCGCCAAAGGTCGGGTAACAAACAATTCCTATACGCATAGAATGTGTATATTTAGCGCAAATTAACATGAATGTACCTCAAATTGTTGACCGGCGGGTTGCTATTATTTTTGTTGGTAACTATCAATGGATTTGGGCAAGGCCCAGCGGGGCCGACGGCGGCCGGCTCGGCGGCTGCGGCGCGCATGAGCGATCCCGCCGCTGACTCTGCACTGATCCGGCGGCTGTCGGACACGATCCTCACGGACGGCAGCGCCTGGGCGAATCTGCGGACGCTGACCAAAAAAGTAGGGGCCCGGTTGTCGGGCAGTCCGGGCTTTTACAAAGCCGAAAAGTGGGGACAGGCGGCGCTGACTGATGCGCTGGCAGATAAGGTCTGGCTGCAGGAGTGTATGGTGCCGCATTGGATCAGGGGCGGGAAGGATGTGGCCAGTTGGTTGGCGCAGGGGCCTAAGGGCCGGGAAAGCGGCGGTCTTGATATCATCGCGCTAGGCAATTCGATGGGAACGGGGCCGCAGGGCGTTGAAGCTCCGGTAGTGCTGATCAACAATTTCGACGAGTTGGAGCAGCATAAGAACGACCTTAAAGGCAAGATCGTTTTCTATAATTATCATTTCAATCCTTTGTTTGTCGAGACCTTCCAGGCTTATGGAGATGCGGTACGTTATCGCGGCGGGGGCCCGAGCCGGGCCGCGAAGTATGGGGCAGTCGGTGTGCTGGTGCGGTCGATGTCGGAGTCGGTGGATAATGTACCGCATACGGGTGCGCTGATGTACAATGATTCTTTTCCGAAGATACCGGCGGCTGCCGTGGGACTGCAGGACGCGGACCGGCTGGCTGCGATGCTGGAAAAGGCGTCCGGGGGCGGCGGTGGCGGATCGATCCAGGTCTATCTCCGCACGGGCGGGCAGATGCTGCCGGATACGATCGCGCATAATGTGATTGGCGAGCTTCGCGGAACGGAATTTCCGGATCAATATATCACGGTAGGCGGCCATCTGGACAGCTGGGACCCGGCGGAGGGCGCTCAGGATGATGGGGCAGGCTGTGTACAATCGATCGAAGTGCTGCGGGCGCTGAAGGCCATCGGTTATAAGCCCCGCCATACGATCCGCGTAGTGCTGTTCGCCAATGAAGAGAATGGCGGCCGTGGCGGGCGGAAGTATGCCGAGGCAGCGAAGGCCAACGGTGAGAAACACCTGCTGGCTTTAGAGAGCGATGCCGGCGGATTTACCCCGCGGGCTTTTCAACTCTCGCTGTCGGATGACAGCCTGGCGGCGATCCGGCCCTGGCTGGACCTGTTGCGGCCCTATGGCGTCTATCTGTTCGAGAAAGGCGGCGGCGGGTCGGATACCAACCCGATGAAGCCGGCGGTGGGCGCGGTGGTGGGTGAACTGCGGCCGGACTCGCAGCGGTATTTCGATTACCATCATGCGCGGACGGATGTGCTGGAGAATGTCAACAAACGCGAGCTGGAGCTGGGNNAATCTCGTGGATAAATACGACTGGGCCGGGCAGTGATCCGGGGCCGGACAATGATATTTAAAACGCTCATGCTATGAAAAAATTCCTTCGCATTTTCGTGACCGTGGTGATCCTGGGGCTGGTTTTCTTTGTCTACTATCGGTATTACAGGGATTTTGGCGATGGCGTAAAAGCCGGAACGTTGAATTACGTGGTGCGGAAAGGATATATCTTCAAGACCTATGAGGGTGAGCTGATCCAGACGGGACTCCAATCCAAAGCTCCGAACGCCCTGCAGTCCAACGAGTTCTCGTTTTCTGTCGAGAACAAGGGGGTGGCCGAAAAGCTGGAGTTGGCCACTGGCAAGGAGGTGCAGCTGCATTACACGGAATATCTCGGGGCCATCCCCTGGCGCGGGTATAGCAAATTCATCGTCGACAGCATTATTTCGATCGAGCCGGGGAAACCGGGGGGTGGGTTTTAGGCGAGGAGGCGTTGCCTTCATTTTTCAACCATGCGATATATTCTTTTGTCTGAGAGGCGAGGTAGTAAGGGAGGCTGAGCAGGCGATAGGATTTGCCGGCCGGAGTGCTGACCTGTGTCAGCTGCAATTTCCCGGCATAGAAACGGAGGGCCATATCGTGAGGGGCCTCATCCATAAATAAATGAAGAGATTTTAGAGATCCGTCTTTCCCGGACTTAACTTCTATTGGGATCAACTGGCCTTCGAATGGATAAACGTAATCAACTTCAGCCTGGGAGGTCTTTTTTTCTCTCGCCCAGAAATTCAAACTGCTAAGGATATTGAATTGACTGGCAAGCAATTCCTGGCCAACCAAGTGTTCTATAATTGTACCCTGATGTATCTTACTCATATCTTCTGTTCCCAGGATATCGATCTGGATACCTAAAAAATAATTCATCATGCCTGTATCAAGCACCTGCAAACGAGGTGATTTTCTCAGGTCGGGTTGAAGGGGCAGGGTTGCACTGATCGTAGGATATAACAAAGACAAGAGGAAAGTCTTTTCCAGGACTCGCAAAGCCTCGGCCACTTCCCGGGACTTATAATCAGATTGACCGAAATGCTGGAATTTTATTCTCTTTCCGGCTTCAGTGAAACTGACGCGGATGCACTGACGGATAACCCTGATCAGTGTGTCGTTCCTGCCATATTTTTCTACATCATCTAAATAAGCATTGATGAGTTCCTCATAGATGGAGGAGAGAGCAGTCAGGTCCTTTGTTGCAGCATATTTGTTTACGATTTCGGGCATTCCTCCGATGAGGGCATAGGTATGAAAGAGTCTAAGCAAAGTGTGATGAGCAAAACCATTGATGGGCATTATGCCAAATTGTTCCAGGGCCGCCGTTTGCTCTATAGCGCCCAGAAATTCCGGGAAGCTAACGGGTCGCATGACCAGATACTCTACGCGGCCTACGTGTATGCTACGTTTTTCATTAAAAATACTTTCCAGTAAGGAGCCCGCGGCAATCACCCTTATCCCGGGATAGTCTTCGAAGAAATACCTCAATAGGTTGATCGCTTCGGGAATTTGCTGGATCTCATCGATGAATAGTAAGGTTTCATTTCTGGCGAGGAGTTTTTTGTCTTTTGCGATAAATATTGACTGAACAAGGAGATGGATATCACCTCCGGATTGCACGAATAGATCTTTATCGACAGGATTTTCAAGATTCAGATAAATGTATTGCCTGAAATTTTTTGCAAATGTGTTGACAATTTGTCACAAAGTTAGGGTTGTTTTTTGAATTTTATGTTATAAAGTTATGGCTGTTTTTGGCAAATCTTGTTACAAAGTTAGTGTTGTTTTTGGCGAATTTTGTCACAAAGTTAGGGTTGTTTGGGGCGGGTGACCAGAGCGGCTTAAGCGAGGAGGCAAAAAATGGTGGGCTGTTTGTTAAAGTCGGGGGGCGGGGCCTGGCGCCATTCCCCCACGCTCAGCGTGCGGATATATTCGGCGGGTCCGGTGAGGTTGGCGGCGACGCAAAGGCGGGTAGCGGGACGGCAGGTGGCGAGGATGGAGGCCAGCAGCTGATTATTCCGATAGGGTGTTTCGATAAAGATCTGCGTGCAGTGCAGGCGCTGCGATTCGGCTTCGAGATCTTTCAGGGCTTTGGTGCGGCCGGCGCTGTCGACTGGCAGGTAGCCGGAAAAGCGGAATTGCTGCCCATTGAGTCCACTGGCCATCAACGCCAGCAGGATGGAGCTGGGCCCCACGAGCGGGCGCACAATGGCACCGGCCTGGTGGGCGGCTTCGGTGAGGATCTGACCGGGGTCGGCGATACCGGGGCAGCCGGCTTCACTGATGAGACCGATGGTGTGACCAGCGCGGAGGGCGGCGTTGAAAACCACCTTCACTTCTTCTTCCGCCTTGTGGATGGGGTACCATTCATAGTCATCGATCACCATTTCTTTCCAGAGGGCCTTGAGGTAGCGGCGGGCCGAGCGCTCGTTCTCCACAAAGAAGACGCTGCATTGCTTCACGGCGTCCAGCAGGTAGGCGGGGAGGGGGGCGGTGACCTGCTCGTCGAGCCAGCAGGGGATGAGATAGACGGTGGACATAGGGACAAAAATAGGTAAATAAAGTAGGCGGTACATTGTCCGATGACGGACAGGCGGCTGTATCGGAAGTGAACAGGGGCTGCGGAGGAGTACCTGCAAGGGAATGGATATGAGCGGCTTATATACTGGCATTCTTTTAGTTGCGACCACCGCATGATAAAGAACTACTGGATCATCGCGGTGCGCAGCCTCCAGCGCAACAAAAGCTATTCGATCATCAACATCCTGGGGCTGACCCTGGGGGTAGCGGTCACGCTGCTACTGTTTATGGTGGTCCGTTATGAACAGAGTTTTGATGGATGGCACGCCAAAAGGGACCGGACGTACCGGGTGCTCACCGGCTCTCAGCGCCCCGACGGAAAGGGCTATATTTCAGCGGTTGCCTATCCGGTCCCGGCGGCGATCCGGAAGGAATATCCGGCGCTGGAAGAGGTGGTCCCTACCCTTTACGATTACGGGCAGCAAGTGATCGTCCCTGATAATAAGGGCAGCATCGTGAAGACTTTCAAAGAGAACATCCTATACACGGAGCCATCCTTTTTCCGGACATTCGATTTCCCGGTCCTGGCAGGCGATGTAAACAAAAGCCTCACGGAGCCGAATGACGCCCTGCTGACGAAGACGACGGCGGAGAAATACTTTGGCGATTGGCATACGGCCATGGGCAGGACGCTGCGGATCAATGACCGGGTGGCCGTCACCGTTGGCTGTATCCTGCAGGACTTTCCATCCAATACTGATTTCCCGGTGACGGTCATGGCTTCCTTTGCCACGATAGACGTAGCGGGAAAATACAGCGCATCGGCAGATTGGGTCTCCACGAGCTCGCAAATGGCCTGCTATGTGGTCCTTCCCCCCTCCTATTCACCGGCGACATTCAGCGCTTCACTGGATGCCTTTATCCACCGCCACCGACCTGCGGACGATCAAAGCGGGGGCAAGTTGGAACCACTAAGCGATATTCATTATAACAGCCAGCTGGATAATTATTCGGGATCGACCTTCAGCCTGAATCTCATTCGCTCGCTGGAGTTGATCGGGGCGTTCCTGCTTGTCATCGCCTGCATCAACTTTA
>PMUF01000423.1 GCA_003167015.1 Chitinophagaceae bacterium
CCCGAGATCACCAGCTTGACGTGGTTCGGTGCCTGCTGCTGGATGACCACATTGCCCTGGTAATATTCCAGCATATTCCAAAAGTTGATCCCTTTGATGATGGGAGCATACTGAACCGCATCCACATCCCCGCTATGCGGGACCCGGAAATAAAAACACTCGCTCTCCAGCGAGTCCTGCCACCGGAAATAAAATGATGCAAATCGCGCCTGCACCGGCTGATCATCGAATTCAATAGTACCGTCCGTAAAATCTAAGTCTTTCAAAACCACCGTCCCCGAAGAAATGATCTTCATCGCCGGATGGTCGCCGCTGATAAATTCCACCGCCCCGGGCCGGAAAGTCCAGTTTTCTGCCCGCAGCGGCACAGTTATTATAGCATCTTTTTTTTGCGCCCTCGCTGCAAGGGCCAAACAACAACAGCCCGCAACAAGAAATACTTTTGTCATCATAGATTGATTATTTTTATGTTCAATGATCGGATGACACAAAGATGAAGAGCGGGCCGGCCAAACAGTATTTCAAACCCATTCAAGTTGATTCAATCGCATTCATGATCACAACAGAAGCCTTTTATCTCGGGGAATGTCTCCGGCTCATAGAAGCCAAATGGCAGCGCGGCGCCAGTACGGAATGGAAAAGTTATGACTTTGAAAAATTGAGCATAGACATCTGTGAAGCTACCGGCGTCTCCCTCAGTATATCTACGCTCAAACGTGTATTTGGCAAAGTATCCTATACGAACCTGCCCTCGGCTCATACGCTCAATACCCTCGCCCGCTTCGCAGGCTATGAAGACTGGACCACCTTCCGGCAACAACACGCCGCCACACCTGCAANNTCACACCCCGACCCCACCTCGCCCGCGACGCAAGCCCCCGCCACACCCCCCACAGCGCCCGTCTCCTCCACAACCCCGGCCTCACCCGCCAGCGCCCCGCATACCCCCTCACCTCGCCGCACCCTCATCCACTGGTGGCCCCTTCTCCTCCTCCCCATTGCCCTGCTGGGCTACTCCCTCCTCAATCGAAAACCCGGCAACCACCCCTTACCGGGAGCAGCCTTCGCTTTCACCTGTGATAAAGCCGTCTCGGAAGGCGTTCCCAACTCCGTCGTCTTCCACTACAAAGCCCCGGTCACTCCTACCGACTCGGTATTCATCGTTCAGACCTGGGATATGCGCAGAAAAAAAGCCGTACCCGCTAACGGCAGCGAATATTCGGCTATCTATTATCATCCGGGCTATTTCAACGCCAAGCTCGTGGTCGATACTCAGATCGTTAAAACACAGAACCTCATGATCTCCTCCGGCGGCTGGCTCGCCCTCGTGGACAACGACCCTATCCCGCTCTATTTCACCAAAGAAGAGATCCGAAGAAAGGAAGGCGTAGCCGTCGACTCCACTACGCTCGCCCGCTATCACCTTCCCCTGCTGCCTGAAGCGCCGAAGATCCGGCTGTTCTACATAAAAGAGATGCAGGGACTCAGTGACGCCGATTTCAGTTTCGAAACCACCCTCAGTAACGGATTCAACCAGGGATCGGGCGTTTGCCAGTATGTTGAGGTGCTGATCCAATGTAAGAATGATGTCTTCATCATTCCACTCGCTGCCAAAGCCTGCATCGGCGCCATAAACCTTTGGACCCCCGGCAAAGGCATCAGCAGTCAGGAGGCCGATCTCTCGGGCTTCGGCTGCGACCTCACACAGTGGTGCACACTCAAGGTTGTCAGCAGACATCGTCAGGTCAGCTTCTTCGTCAACGGACACCAGGCCGCCTCCGTTAGCTTCCCCCACGAACCTTCGGATATCGTCGGCGTCCAATACCGCTTTACAGGAACCTGTGCAGTCCGCAGCGCCCAATTCACCAGCGGTGACCGCACGATCTCTTTACAATAGACTAACAATTTTTTCAACGGGAAATCTTGGCCGGTATACAAACTCTTCCTACCTTTTCGGCCGAATATTTAATATCCAATATCCATGCGCCTCAACAACAACCTTTTGCTGTTCCTCGCTTTATTTTGCATTGGCAACACCCTCCACGCACAAGTAGAAGCAGCCCATTTATTCACGAAAGGAGAATCGTCCACCGGCTATGGCCTCTTCATCCGCCCCGGTTTCCCTATCGGCAAGGCAGACGAGATCAGTTTCGAAGCAGGCGTGGACTTTTTTACACACGAAGCCTCCCACATCGCTGACATTCCTCTGCTGATAGGCTATCGCCATACCCTTAACGGCAGCGGCGCCGGCTTCTACCTGGAACCTTTCGCGGGCTATGCCTTCGGCGGAACGGACATCACAAAGACGGATGCCGAAGGCAACATAGTTTATAATAATGCCGGGAATGCGGAAGATGAGAATTTATCCGGCCCCGCCGCAGGCCTGGGCTTTGGTTATATCATCCCCAGGGCCTCGCTGCCGCTCAATATCGGCTTCCGATACGAACATGTCTTCGTATCGGGCGAGCCCTCGCAGAATATACTGGCCCTCCGGGTCTCCTGGTCTCTGCTTACCGCCAGAAGATTGCAGCAGCACTAGGCCACCCCGTGCCTGCCCTGCCCCCCTATTCGTGCAACACCAAAATAGCTTTGATAGACCGGCTCAGCACCTTGTTGACCGTACTGGTATTGAACAGCCGGTAGACCAACCCGTGATGCCGCTTCACCAGGCAGACGATATCCGTTTCACTGCTCGCAATGAAATTCATGATACCCTCGATGGGGCCATCTTCCTTCAGATATTTGAAATCCAATGTAGTATGCGGAATAAGTGCCCTTAAGGTCGCTTCGCCCTTTTCATTCGTCTTCCACTCCGCCCCCTCGACGATATTCACCACGTTCATCTTCGGTGAACCAAAAGCCTTCACCAGTTCATTCAGCGCATTGATATCATCAGCCAAAGGAGTAGAGGAAAAATCGGTCGCCAGCGTAATGATGGGTTTGACGGAAAACTTACTCCCCAGCGGGATGATCAGCGTAGGTATCTTGGTCCGCTCCACCATGCTGCTGGCATTGCTGCCGAACAGCCCCGCAATGCCCGACGATCCCATCGTGCCCATCACCAGCATCTCGACAGGATTAGTTTCGATATATTTCCCAATCACCCCGCTCACCGACCCGACTTCGGCACTCGTCGTCACCGGTACATCCGCGTACTTTATTTGCGAACTGAAGGTACCAGCCCAACTTTGCAGCGCCTGCCGCTTGCTGTTGTAGTAATCTTCAATGTACAGGGCGTTATAGGTATTGTTGAAGAGTCCTTCGAAAGACCCGATGGCATGAATGGCATGGACGTCAACCTTGAGGACCTTAGCCAGGTCCAGAGCATATTCCATAGCATTTGACGCACAGGCGGAAAAATCAGTAGCAACTAATATTTTTTTCATGTTATATAGTTAGTGATTGCAACGATCAGACAAATAGATGGAATAGCATAAACAGGACGAACGCCAGAGCGATCGATACCGGCAGCGTCAATATCCAGGCCATCGCAATAGCCTTCAATGTACCCTTGTTCAGATTTTGCGTTCCGTTCGAAGCTACCATCGCCCCCGCAATCCCACTGGACAATACATGTGTCGTGCTCACCGGAAGTCCAAACCAGGTGCTCATCCCGATTGTACCTGCTGCAACAAGCTCGGCTGAAGCCCCCTGTGCATAGTTCAGGTGCTCCTTCCCGATCTTCTCCCCGATCGTCGTCACAATCTTCTTCCATCCGATCATCGTACCGATACCCAGTGAGACGGAAATCGTCGCAATCACCCAGATCGGTGCATAATCCGTCATGTCATTCAGCGACCGGGCCGCACTCGATAATTCCGCCCTATCGCCGGCAGCCAGGGTCACACCCGGGCTTTTCAGCACCGCATTGATATCCTTTACTACCGCCTGTACCTGCTTCCTGAACTGGAACACATGCTTCTCATCCCTGCTTTGCCCGGTGGCAATGGTCGCCTTTGCAGCATTGACAGCCGTGTCCAGTTTACCCATGGCCGCCTGGCCTGCGGTTGTCGGATCAGACTTCGATATCGCGCCTTCCACCTTCATTAAAGATACTAATATTTTACTGTCGTCGACCCGCCGGTCAACGGCAAATTTGGCCGGCAAAAAGGCGATCAGGATCAGCATCAGCAACCCTACCCCCTTCTGACCGTCATTACTGCCGTGAAAAAAGCTTACTAAGGTACACGTAGTTATCAGCAGCAACCGGACCAGGATCGGCGGCCGGTCATTCTCCCCCGTCGGCGCATGGAAGAGGATGGGCGCCTTGACCACATGTCGCAGAAAAAGCATCAGCAGGTAGGCCAGACCGAAACCAATCAACGGTGATATGATCAGCGACAACCCGATCTCACCTGCTTTATCCCAGTTGACACTGCCCTTATAAAAAATGGTAAACCCGAGACCCGCGCCAATCATGGCCCCGATCAGCGTATGTGAGCTCGAACAGGGGATCCCCAACCACCAGGTACCCAGGTTCCAGATAATGGACGCCAGCAAAACGGCCAGCACCATCGAGGCGCCTACCTGTATCGGTAAGGCCATCATCTCATTCAGCGGCACCAGTTTGAGGATACCCATGGCTACAGCAACGCCGCCGGTGAATACACCCATGAAATTCCAGAAGCCCGACCAGGGCACAGCTACCATGGGTTTCAATGCTTTCGTATAAATGACCGTCGCCACCGCATTGGCAGTATCGTGAAAACCATTCACAAATTCAAAGCAGACCACAGCCAGCAGACACAGAAAGAACAGGATCAGCAATCCCGAAGTGAGATTTACCTCTCCAACCAATGGAAGGGTAATAAAATTAAATAGTACTTGCATGACAGTACAAGGAGTTTGATGGATGACGAACCTAGGGAAAAATTGTACATGCCCGAAATAACCACCGGCCGGAAACCCTGAATTAATGATGAGATAATATTGACTCCCTCCCCATCCCACCGGAGTTTTGCAGCAGCGGCAAATTATCCCGACCTTTATCGCTATGATCATCAGGAAAAAACAACACTGGTTCAGAATGCTGCTGGTCTGGAAGGGATCCGTGCTGCCGAAACTGCTCCCCCAATTGCTCCTTCTCTTGCTCTGGTCGGTCGCAGTCGTCGTCTTCAAAGACGCCATCTTTCATTATAACCTTCACCTCAACCCCGCGCCTTTCACCCTGTTCGGCATTGCCCTGGCCCTCTTCCTCGGCTTCCGCAACAATGCCAGCTATGACCGCTTCTGGGAAGGAAGGAAGCTCTGGGGGTCCCTGTTGAATACCTCCAGGGCCCTGGCCCGCCAGGCCATCACCCTCGTCGACGACCCGGACGATCCCACCACTCCCACCACCCGGGCCGAACCCGCCGCCGCCACGTCCCGCACCCTGTTCATCAACCAGGCTATCGCCCTGGCCTACACCTTGAAACACCAGCTCCGTAAGACGGACGGCACAGCCGACCTGGCCAGGCTTCTCCCTCCCGCCACCGCCGCCCGCATCGGCGCAGCCCGCTTCCCCGCCGCAGCCGTGATCAAGGAAATGGGCATCTGGACGCAGCAGGCCCGGCGCCAAAACCGCCTCGACTCGGTGCGCCAGTCCGCCATTGACACCAACCTCAACGAACTGGCTACTATCGTCGGCGGCTGTGAACGTATTTCCAATACCCCCCTCCCTTACTCCTACAGCGTGTTGATCCACCGCACGGTCTACATTTATTGCTTTCTCCTGCCCCTCGGCCTGCTCGACAGCCTGGGCTGGATGGTACCCCCTATCGTCGTCTTTATCGCCTATACCTACACCGCTCTCGAGGCTATCGCCGACGAATTGGAAGAGCCCTTCGGGATGGCGCCTAACGACCTGGCGCTGGACACAATGTGCCGGTCGATCGAAAACGCCCTGCTGGAAATGGACGATCGCCCCCTCCGGTCCGACCCGCCGCCCGCCGCAACCGATCGCTGGTTCCTTACCTGATCCCCCTCAACGACCCCCACCCCCCAACGAAAGAAGCCGGCACTAAGCCGGCTTCCGCGTTCCTCATGTGTTATATAATGAACCTTAACCTAAAAGTTTGACCCGCCCGTATCCCACCACAGCCTCGTCCCGCCATTGTCCGGGCCGCCCAGCAGGTTCGCCACCGCCGCATTGACCGCTATTGCGTTGGTAGTGTATTCATTGGACGGATAAGCCAGCCGGCGGATCTGCACCGAGGTGCTGATCGTACCGCCGCTGAAGTTATTGACCACCGGGAACAGCCGGGGATATCCCGTACGCCTGTAGTCGGCCCAGGCCTCTTGGCCGTCAGGGAAGATCGCAATCCACTTCTGAGTGATGATGCGCTCCAGCATCGTCTCCTGCGAAGCCGTCGGATCCCACGCAATAGTGATGGTCGACAAGGCCGGCGAATTATTCGCGGAATTGCGCGGATCTGTATAAGCTGTCTCCGTGCTGGTATTATCGGTCAGATAAGTGATGCTGCTGACTCCCCATTGCTGGAAGGAAGTAGTGATCCCGGTTTGATAATCCGTCTGCACAGTCCCGGCATTGGCCCAGCCACGTAAGGCCGCTTCAGCTTTCAGGAACCATACTTCGGCCGCCGTCATGATATACTGCGGCGCCGTCTGCCCAAATGGCGCCGTCTGAGGAGTCGGCAGTGTGCAATTGGGAAGGGCAAAACCCTGATAGAGTGACTGGGTTAAATTGATGCCGATACGGATACCTTCATAATATCCGCTGCCCAAAGCCGCCACCACCGATGCATCCGTCGCCGGAGTGGCATACACCGGCAACCGGGGATCATTGAATCCCTCCATATAGGTCAGCAGCGCCGCATTCATATTGTTATTCCCATAAGAAACCGTCACCGTCCAGATATCATTGTTGCGGCCGCCGGATTGAGCCACCAGCGCATCATCTGCGGGAACGGTCATCAGCCCGCCCGGGTCGGTCAACGCCTTTTCCGCCTGGGTCTGTGCCGTAGTAGGATCGACCTTCACAATCCGCATAGCCAGCCGAAGCCTGAGCGAGTTGGCAAATTTCACCCACTCGACATAATTTCCTCCATAGACCAGGTCATTGGTACCCAGGGGCTCCGATCCCGGATTGGAGGCAATATAGGTCTCGAGATTGCTGACCGCCGTGTCCAGCTGAAGGAAGAACAGGTTGTAGATATCCTGCTGACTGTCATAAGGCACCGACGTCAGCGAAGACCCCGCCTTGCTGTAAGGAATGGGGCCAAAACGATCGGTACACCTGTCCATGGCCTCTACCTGCATGATCAGCGCAAGAGCCCAGTAATCCGGCCGCGCAGTGCGTGTCCCCGCCGCAGCAATTTTGGCGACAGGAGACATCTCATAATTATACATGTCATTAAAGCCATTCACATCCCAGCCATCCACCAGGAAGTAATTCAGGTTATCCGAGGCCTTAAATGGAGTCGGCGTCATAAAAAACCCGCCATATGCATCCGCACTCAGGTTCTGCGCCGTTTGGTAGTTATGATAAATATTCTGTTCCAACGGACCGAAAGCCGTGGGCAATATAGCGATGGTCTCAGTGCTGGAGAGACTCGCCGGATTGGTGTCGTATGTTTCGAAATTCTTCGTACAGCTGCTGGCCCCTATTAGCAGAGAGGCGAACAAAACAGCTGATCCGCTATTGAATTGCATCTTCATGGCAAAAGTTTGAAATGTTTTGATTAAAAGCTGGCATTGATACTCAGGCCCATATTCCTCGTCGCAGGCTGGTTGAACACATCCACCCCGGAAAGGCCATTGCCGGTGGACATCGTCAGCTCAGGATCGAAAGGCGCCGGCTTGTGGAAATACACCAGGTTCCGGCCGATCAGCGATACCTTGACGGACTTGAAAAATCCCTCTGGTATTGGTAATACATATCCCAGCGACGTTTCTCGCAGCCGGATGACTGTAGCGCTGTACATATACTCCCCTGAAATACCGTTCCGGCCTCCTATCGCCTCGTACCAGGCCTTGGCCGTCACCTCCGTGACCGCATTGCCGTTCACATCCACGCCATTCACCTTCACCCCGCCGGCATTACGCGCATCCCCGGTCACTTTGGAGACGCCATACTGATCCAGGATACCCTGCGTCATCGACAGCACATGACCGCCGAACTTGCCGTCTACAAGGAAGCCCAGGTTCCATTTCCCATAGGTGAAATCGTTCCGCCATCCCAGCTGGAACTTCGGATTGGGATTACCGATATAGTTGAATTTGCTGCTCTGCTGCGGAGTATAAGGAGTCGTCGTTCCGTTGCCGTTGAAGACAGTCTGGCCTGCGGCATTCTTGACCAACGTATAACCATAAATGTCTCCATATTCTCCACCCTTCGTCAGCTCCGACTCATAATTATTGTTATCGTTGCCGGTCAGCACGAATGTAGTGATGCTGTCTTTCGAATCCACATCGAGGATCTTGTTGCGGTTCATCGCGCCATTGACCGATGTGGTCCAGTCGAACTTCCTGCCCCGGATCACATCATAGCCAACCGTGAATTCAATCCCGTCATTCTGGATATTCCCCGCATTCACATAGCCTGTAGACACCAATGAAGCCACTACCGGCGAAACCGGGAAATACTGGTTCAAGGTGTTCGTCTTGTAATACGTGAACGTGAAGTTCAGCCGGTTGTCAAAGAATCGCCATTCCGTTCCCAGTTCCGTGGAATGCGTCTTCTCGGGCTTCAGCGTCCGGAAGGCTTCAGCCGTATTAAACACCAGCTGTCCGCTGGAATTCTCCGTATTCTGAATATAGGTCAGGTAGGGCGGAACAGTATTGCCGACCTGTGCATACGATCCTCTGACCTTCGCATAGCTGATCCAGGTAGGCAGGTGCAGCAGCTGAGACAGGATCACCGATAAGCCCGCACTGGGATAGAAATAGGAGTCATTCGGGGTGAAGGCCAGGTTGGACGACCAGTCGTTCCTCGCAGTCAGCGCCAGGTACAGCCAGTCTTGATAGGACAGGTTCGCATTGCCAAAAAATGACTGGATCTGGCTATGCAGCGGGTATGATCCTGCCTGATAGGTTGTTATCGGGCTGGTGTTCAGCGTCGTCTGATTCGGCAGCGTCACGATGACATTGCTCAAAGCAAAGAAGTTCGGTGTGGAGAGATTACCGCCGCCATTCAAACCCGTTGCCGTATTGTCCGTAATACTCCCGCCGACAAATCCGTCGACCTTGAAGGCAGTATGCAATTTCGGGTTGAAGTTGACGATAAAGTCGCCGTATTTTTGCTCGGTTGTCTGGTCATTGATTGACAAGGTACCGTTGCCGTTGGAATTGTAATAACTGTTGGTCCCGGAATACTCGTCGTGCTGATAAGTGTCTGCGATCCGGTCCACATTACCTCTCACCTGGACATACATCCAGCTGGCCACATCATACCGCAGGCTGCCGTTGAAAAGCACGCGGTTCCTATTCGCTACGCCCGGCTGCTCATTGACGATCCACCAGGGATTCTCCTGGTACAATGATTTATCGACGATCGGCCATATCTGCCGGGCATACCCGGTCGCATCGGGATCGAGATAGTTATGCTTGTAGTACGAAATATCCTGACCGCGGGGGTACAAGTACAAGCTGATCAAAGGGTTCGAATAGATGCCCAACGCCGGGCTGTTGTTGATCTTCTGATAGATATAGTTGACATTCGCATCGATCGTCAGCTTGTTATTCAATGCCTTGGCCGTTTCCCGCACCGTAAAATTATTACGGCCCAGTTTGTTATTTGGCTCTACCCCCGTTGCGCTCGTATTGGCATATGAAAAATAGGTCTGGGCATTAGCTGTACCGCCGGACAGGCTGACCGAATTAGTCCAGTTAGTACCGGTCTGGAAGAATTGTTTCAGGTTGTCCGGTGAACCGCTGATAGCCGATCCCCAACTGTCGACAGCGCCTGTCGACGTCTGGCCATAAGAGCTCTGGAATTTGGGCCGGTAGGCTGTCTGCTGAGCGATAAAGGAAGAAGAATAATTGATCTGCGTCTGCCCGGTCTTGCCATGCTTGGTGGTGATCAGGATCACCCCGTTCTCCGCCTGGCTGCCATACAACGCCGCAGCGCTGGCGCCTTCCAGTACGGTAATGCTGGCGATATCATCGGGATTCAGATTGGAGATCCCGTCACCACCATCAGGTGAGCCTCCGTAAGTACTGTTGGGCTGGTTATTACCATTGCTGTTATTGCTGATCGGAATACCGTCGATCACATACAAAGGCTGGTTGTTCCCGTTGGCTGACCGGCTACCCCGCAGGATCACCTTCACCGAGCCGCCTACACCCGAAGCGCTGGGCGAAATCGTCAACCCGGCAACCTTACCATTCAGCGAATTCATCAGGTTGTCGGTCTTCACCGTCGTCAGCTGCTCTCCGCTCACCTGTTGCGTAGCGTACGTCAGCGACTTCTCCGACCTCCGAATACCTAACGCGGTGATCACCACCTCGCCCAGATTACTCTGCCCTACCGTCATCACCACTGCCAGCGTCTTGTCTGCTCCAACGGTCACTTCTTTGGCGCTATAGCCTACATAAGTGAATACCAGGACCTGCCCTTCATTCGCCTGTATCGAAAATTCTCCCTTATCATTGGTTAGCACCTCTTTTTGCGTGCCTTTTATCTGTACCGTCACGCCCGCAAGGATCTCCCCCTGCTCGTTTTTGACTGTCCCCGTGACCAGGGCATCCGGCGTCGCAGCCGCCAAAATCTCCGCCGAAACCGCCGCCTCATCTCCCACTGCCCTGATAGCTATGATATTTTTCTCGATCGTGTACGTCAGGTGCTGCTCCTTCAAACAGGCATCCATCACCGTCCGGATGTCCGCATTCCTCAAATGCAGATCCACCGGCCGCGCCTGCACCAGGTCGTTGTACTTGTAAATGAAGGAATAGCCGCTTTGCTCCTCGATAGTGGCAAATACCTTTTCCAAAGGCAGTTTCTTCCCCGAGATCGAAATCTTTTGGGAAACTCCTTTGGCCGAAATCTGCAAGGCGGTTGCTAGTAAGAAGATGGTTGTCAACCTCATAATTAGTAGCGTTTTAGCAAGCAATTTTCCCCTGGACGGGAAAAGTCCCACCCCTCCGAACGGGGGTGTGGAAAAAGTCAATAATTCCATACTTTTGATGAGTTGGGTTTTTGAACGTGAAAAAGTCTGTCTAAGAAGCGAACAATTTTGCGTGAGATACCCCATATATTCCTGGTTAGCCAGGATGACGGCCGGAAGTGTTGCAAGCGCTTCCGGTTTTTTTATGGAGTCCCCGCGAAGGAGGTTGGTTGTTTATGTCTTCATATGCAATTGTTTTTAGTTTTAGTTCCGGCGCTATCCCTGTACAACAATCGTCTTGCCTTCTATCCTGAAATGTATGCCAATCAGTTCCATGATGTGCAGTACTTCCTTTACGTCCGCTGTCCGGGGTAGTTTCCCTACAATCTCATCCTTAGGCGCGGCGCCTTGATAAACAATCGTCACATCATACCACCGGGCAATCTGTCGCATCACACTTTTCACCGGCGTCCGGTCGAAGAAATAATAACCGTCCTTCCAGGCCACCACAGCCCGCGTATTGACCGGCCGGGTCGTCATACTGCCCTTGTTCTCATCGTATTGTCCCTGCTCACCGGGTCGCAGCAGGGCGCTCTGCATCCCTAATGCCATGCTTACCGCCCCATCCAGCAACGTCGTCTTCACCGCACCCTCATCCGAATAAGCCATGATATTGAAATTGGTCCCGAGTACCCGCGTCTCCGTCTGCCCGGCCTTGACAAGGAAAGGCTTGTCTTTGTCCGCTTTCACCTCGAAATAGGCTTCGCCGGTCAGCTCCACTTCTCTATTCCTGCCCACAAAAGCCGTGGGAAAGCGTATTGAAGACTCGGCATTCAGCCAAACTTTCGTTCCATCCGCTAAAGTCACCTGGTATTGACCACCCCGGGGGGTGGTAATTGTATTATACAGCGGGCCCTTCGCCAGTTGGTCTGCCGGCGACTCCACCGACGGAGTCGCATATGCCAATTGACCGCTGTCCAGCTTGATCACCCGGATATTTCCCTGCTGGCCGATCGTACCGTTCTGGACATTGTTCAGGATGATCTGCTGCCCGTTCGCCAGCGTCAGAATAGCCTTATTCGCCCCGGGTTGGATCAGCGCAGCCGGTTTCGCCACAACGGTCGCTATAGGCCTCGCCTCACGCCCGCGAAGAAATAACAGGACGCCGCCCCCAACGAGTAGCAGGAAAACAGCCGCTACGCTCCACCGCCTGAACAAATATCCTATCCGCCGAACCCGCGTCCCATCCGCTCCGTTACTCGCGTCACTCCCCGCCGTCTTATCCACCGACAGCACACGCTGCAACACAGGCTCCCACGTTTGCCCTGCCGCCGCCTCCGTCAGTTCTCCCCGCCCGGCGATAGCCTCCATGGCCTCCCCCTCCGCCTCTAACAAGCGAACCAGTTACTCCCGGAAAAAAGACTCCTGTGCCGGATCCTGCAAAAGTTTAGCAAGTTCCTGCTCATCTTCCCCGGTCAGAAGTCCTTTAATGTACCGGTCCAATAAATAATGAATGCGTTGGGATTGCATAATAGCCCCTCCTCCTTAGAAGAACACCCCGTGGACAATTAGGACTATTGCTGAAATAAATATTCTTTTTAGCACTTCACACCTCGTACCCTCGCTCGGCCAGGTATTTTCGGATAAACCCCAGCGACATCACAAGCGTATTTTTGACAGTATTAGGCGAAATACCCAGCCGCTCCCCAATCTCCGCGATCTTCATCCCCTCATCCCGGCTCATTTGATAGATCCGCCGCCGTTGAGCCGGCAGTCGGCTAACCGCCTCGACAATCAACCGATGCACTTCCTTCAGGTCCAGCCCTTCCATCACCGTGTCATCCCCCTCATCCGCCTCCCCCAGCTTTTCTATGGGCGCAAGACCCTGTTCCCGGCTGCTCCTCTTCTTCAAAAATTTGTAGCACTCGTTAGCCGCAATGGTGTAGATCCAGGCATGCAGGCTCCGCACCTCCGCCAATTTGTCCCGCCCCATCCATAACCGCATAAAAGTCTCCTGTACAACCTCTTCCGTATCGGTTGCCGACCGCGTCAACTTCATAATAAAAGTTTGCAGGATATCCAGGTAGGCGTAAAATAAAGTGGAGAACGCAGCCTCATCCCCTTGCGCTATTTGTTGTAGAAGGTTTTTTTCGTCAGTCAGGATTCGGGAATGCAACGGCAGCTGGTTGAAATTACCGCGTAAAATTATGGATCTTCATCCATTAATTAAAATCCCTTATATATCCCTTATATATCCCTCATCTATCCCTCTCCCCTACTGCTCCCGAATGATTGTCGCAGGACTGACCCGCACACACCGCGCGATATATCGTACCACCACCGCACCCACGATAGTCGCCATCGCCGCCGCAGCAATGATATAATCCACCGGTCGCACCTCGACGTGATAAGCAAACTGCTCCAGCCAGCGCCCGAGCAAATACCAGCTCACCGGCACAGCTACAGCAAGACCAATGACCAGCAGCAACAAGAACTGCCGATTGAAAAGATGGAAAATGTCCCGGAAGGAAGCCCCGATGATCCGCCGGATGGTAATATCTGTCATGGCCATGCGGATGATATAAGAAGTATAGGCGATTAACCCGATACAACTGATGGCGATCACCAGCACTGACAGGCTGACCAGTAAGGTCAGCAGATTGCCTTCATCCTTGTATTGTTGCAACAGGTGGTCGTCCAGCGAAAAATAGGTGAACGGGAATGCCGGAAAGACCTTGCCCCACGCTTGCTGCAGTTGCCGGACCACTGCACCGGTCTGATGGTTGGCCACCTTCACCATCAGGTAGGCAGGTTCGTCGGGGGCCTGGAGGATGACCATCGGTGAAATGGCATGGTGCAAAGAACTGAAATGAAAATCATTGACGACACCTACGACCTGTAACTTGTCATCTCCCTCCGCAATGACTTGTCCGATCGGATGGTCCCAGCCCGCCTGCCGCGCAAACAGTTCGGTCACGATCACCTGGTGCCTGGCGCTGCTATCCTTTACCGGCTGAAACCCGCTGCCGGCAATCACCGACACCCCTAGCAAAGACAAATAATTCTCATCGACGGAAATATCGTTCACTCCTTTATTAACTTGCACCCCGTTGACCCGGTATGTCATGACGTCGAAATCTGCAAATTGCCCGGGCAGGGCTTTCTCTCCACACAACGCCAGCTTCAATACCCCCGGATCGGCGCTTAATTCATTTTTCAGATATTGGTCCCCCTTCGCAGCATTTACGCCTTGCGGCAATCCGGCGACGAGCACATCGGTCGGATCGAACCCCAGCGGAATACTTTGCAGATAATGCACCTGGCGGAAGACCAGCAAACCCGCTACGATCATCCCAATGGAAATAAAGAATTGAAATCCTAACATCATTTTCGGCACGATCCGTATTCCCTGCCCTTTGTTATTCTTCGACCGCAGCAGATCGGCCAGGTTCACGTGTTGCAGGTACAGCCCCGAATACACAGCTCCGCTTCCCGCCATCACAATCAACGCCGTACCTAGCGCCGCACCGGTTTTCCAATTCAGCAGATCCGCCGCAGCAAGGGGTCTGTTCACCATCGCGCCAAAGGCAGGCAACAATGACCACACCAGCAGAATGGACAGACCAACAGCCATCAGCCCGACGATCAGCGATTCCAGCAGCTGCTGAAAGATCAGCGCTGCCCGGCTGGCGCCATAGATCTTTTGCATAGTAACTTCCAGAGATCTGGCAAATGACCTGACCACCATCATATTTATACTGTTGGTACAGGCGATCACAAGGATCAGTATTCCCAGGGTCAGAAAGATGTCCAGCGACACCTTATTGCCCTTCGGCGTATCATAGGCATAACTGTTGTTGAAATGAAGCGAGGCTAGTGGCTCGGGCTTATAGCTGAAGGACGTGTTCTCTTTGGCCAGTTGCGGATTCAGATATTTGGTAGTGAACGAATCCAGATCAGTCTGAAGTCCACCCATGGCCGATGGGCTTTTCAACAGCACGTAGCTATACACAAACCCGTCGTCACCCGCGGGCGGCAAAGTATTCCATGAGATCAGCCCGTCGAACGTAATGTCCGAATTTCCGGGCAGGTCGTCCATGATCCCCGTAACTTTCAGCGTCTTATCATTGACTCTGACTAACGCATTCATGGCAGCCGACTGACCAAACAATTTTTGGGCGGTCTGTCGGCTGAGGACAATCGTATTCGGTGCCTTCAGACAGGTAGCCCTGTCACCCTCCTTTAATGTATAGCTGAAAACTTTGAATACATCCGAATCGCAATAGAACGTCTTGTCCAACGTAAAGGCCTCACTCCTATCGGCCGTTCGGATAGCGGCGCTGCCCGGATAGGGCTTAAACCTGACCATCGTTTCGATCCGCGGATAGAGCTTGGGCAGGTTGGGCGCCAGGAACCCGTTGCTCAATGCGGTACGCATCACGCTTCCACCCGATACGACGGTTGTGACGATCCGCGCAATCCTGTCCTTGTTGACATGATAATGGTCATAACTCGTTTCATAAGTAAAATACAGCAGAGAAAAGAGGAAGCAACTGATGCCCAGGGTGAGCCCCGCTAGATTCAGCAGGAAATGGGACTTGTTTTTCAGAAAGCTGCGCCGTAGCAGCTTCGCATAAAATGCCGCCAATTTGTTCATAAGAAGAGTTTGTCCCAAAAATTAATACAAATTCCTGCCCACGCGTGTTAAAGCATTCCTAATTCAACGCTTCCTTATTGTATTTATTCCGGTAATCCACCGGTGACATCGACGTCACCTTCCGGAAAATATCCCGGAAAGCCTTGGTATCGTTATATCCTACCTCATACATCACTTCCCCCACAGTCTTCCGGCTCATCTCCAGTTGCCGCTTGGCCGCCTCGATCTTGACCCGTTGCCAGTATTCCAGTACGGTGTTGTGTGTGGCCTTCTTGAACCGTCGCTCGAAGGTCCGACGGGCAATGCCAAATTTCCGGCATAGCTCGCCCACAGTGATCTTGTCCTGGTAATTGGATTCGATATAATCCTGGACCTTCACGATCTCCGGATCGTTGTGAACTTTTTGCCCCTTGAAGATGTGGAAGGGAGATTGGCTGTTCCTGTCTATATCCAACACAAAGAATTTGGCAGTAAGCACTGCCAATGAACGCGTAGTATATTTTTCGATCAGGTATAGCAAAAGATTCCAGTAGGAAGTCGCGCCACCACTCGTATACAGCCCCGTCTGCTCTGTCACGATCTTATTGTCTAACAGCTCCACTTCCGGGTAACGGCTCCTGAACTCGTTGGCAAACAGCCAGTGCGTACTGCAGGTCTTCCCATTGAGCAATCCCGTCTCCGCTAACAAAAACGCGCCGATGCACAGGCTGGCTACCTCTGTCCCTTGTTTATAATGCTGTACAATCCATGGCAGAAAATCTTTGTTGAGCTGCAATGCCCGCTGCAGATCGCCGCTCAGGGCAGGGATGATGATGAGGTCCGGCTTTCGGGCAGTCGCCAGCACCGCATCGGTATGGATCGAAAAGATCCCTTCGGTCACTTTCACCTCGGAGGTTAGCCCAACCAGTTGGACATGGAACATCGGTTGCTCGCCGGAGCTCTTCAAAAATTCATTGACTGCGGTAAAAGCATAGCGGGGATCGGCTACCGCCTCCACCACCGCCGTCTCCGGAACAAGTATGGCAATATTTTTCATGAAGCTGTCCGTTATCTGGTTCCCTATAAAGGTAGCCCCAATATCTGTCGCAAACAACCCCTTCAATTGACAGAATTACACATCTTCTGCGTCAGAAAGTTCGGCTAGCTTTGAAACATGACACAAATAAATGCCTACCTGAATTTCAACGGCCAATGTCGTGAAGCCCTGACTTTTTACAAGGAATGCCTCGGCGGAGACCTCTACCTCCAGAAAATCTCCGAATCGCCTATGGCGGCCCAAATGCCGTCCGAGGCAGGACCCAATATCCTCCATGGCTGCCTGACGCGCAATGGCGCCGTGATGCTGATGGGCTCAGACATGATGGGTAACGCCCTTAGGCCCGGTAATACCGTCGTTCTCTGTCTTAACTGCAGCAGCGACGAAGAGATCAATGATTTTTTCACCCGCCTGTCTGCCGGCGGTCAGGTTAAAACACCCTTGCATCAAAGTTTCTGGGGAGCGACTTTCGGCGAATTGATAGACAGATACGGCTTGTTATGGATGTTCAACTATACGAAGAACTGATCAGTATAAATCTTTCCGGTCGAAAAAATAGCCCGTGCCGGACACCTTACCCCCCTTCTCTGCCTCGAAGTAATAGCCCATTCCATCCGGCTTGATATATTTAGCGGTGAATAGCTGACGCATCCCCACAGGCATGACCCGTCCATTGACGATAAAATGTTGAGGGTCCAGCCCAAACCATTCGACGCTGTCCTTATCCGGTACGATTTTCTCTTTGACCAGATCCTCGATGATCGAACGCATCACCCGCTTCTGGTCATTCCCTCCCTTCACTCTCATCGCACTCTTCTTGCCCCCATCTCTCAACACCATTTCCTTCTTTTTCCCGAAGACCGTGAGCCTTTCTCCCGCCCGCACGATCACGCTGTCTTTATCCCTGCTTACCTCCACAACACCCGTCGTTACGATCACCTCTGTACTGTCGGGTCCGCTTCGGACCAGGAATGACGTTCCCAGTACCCTGACAGCAATATCCCCTGTCAGCACAACAAAAGGCCGCGCAGGGTCACTAACAACCGAAAAGTTCGCATCTCCTTCCAGACTGATCGTCCGGCTGTCCCCTGTCAATTTCGGCGCATAAATGAATTTGGAATGTGGCGCCAGCGTAACCACCGACCCGTCAGGCAGCGTATCTTTTCCCGGGACCGTCACCGTTATCCCTACGATGGCCGTTCCTCCACCCCCCGCCGTCACTTTCCCCGTTTCCCCACCCTTTCCTGTCACCCCCGCCTTCTCCGTCCTCTCTGCCCCGGCAGGCCCGCTATTTCGCCTCACTGCCACAAAAATCACAACCCCAGCGCACAGCAACCCTACCAGTACCGCAGCCGCCAGCCCCTTGCGCAGCATGACCCTCTCCGGCTCCCGCCTCGCCATATTGCCCCGCCCTATGCGCTGCCTCAACCGCCCCAACGCCTCCTGCGTATCCGGCCGCGCAGAAACCGCCGTCCGGCCACTCAAATCCCAGAGCGTCCTGAACTGTCGCAGCCGTTCCCTGTTGCGCTCCTCAGCTGCTAACCAGCGTTCGATCCGCGTCGTCTCATCAGCATCCGCAGCCCCCAGGAGATATTTCACTATAAGATCGTCCATGTTCATACGCGCAGTTTATACTAAAAAATCGGCCAGTTTCTTTCGCAACCTCTTCAGGGCCTTGCTGATCTGGGCTTCTACCGTTTTCACGGAGATCCCCAGTTGTCCCGCAATCTCCTTGTATCCCAGTTCTCCATACCGGCTCAGACAGAAAATAGCCCTGCATTGGTCCGGTAGTTCGTCGATCGCTTGTTGTAATTTTTTCTCCAGTTCCCCCAATTCGACTTTGGCCGACGCACTTTCCGTCATCACCCGACCGCCGGTATATATCGCCTGCGCATGCCGACGATGCGCCTCCACCCGCTTCCGGTGACGCAGCCAGTCCATACATTCATGGTATACGCTGCCATACAAATACGCCTTCAGCGAAGCATGCACCTGCAACCGCTCTCTCTTCTCCCATATCCGGCAAAAAACCGCCTGTACCGCCTCTTCGGCAATCCCCTCATCCTTCACAACGGACATAGCATAGGCATAAAGGTGCCCGAACCAATCGGTAAATACCTTTTCAAACGCCTGCACGCCCTCATCAGCTAGCAGACCGACCTTATTGAATTCGTTCCATTCCAAATCGCCTGTTTAAATTTTCCTTGAAATTACGCGGTACCGTCTTATGACGTACAGAAATACCTTTACCCTTACGCGGATCATAATAAAAATTTGTGGTTTTTTTCCAAAAAAGAAACTTTATAAATACCCGATTTTCGCGACACACTAATGTCAGCGCAAAAAACCATATCAAAAAAATATCTATTTATAGATGAAAGTGGCGACCCTTCTTTCCACAGTAATCGCAAGAAGCTATTGGTGGGTACAGAAGGATTTCAACCTTACCTCATCCTTGGTATGATAGAAACTTCCAACAGAAAAGTGTTACGTAAAGCTGTCGTTTCTTTTATGGACAATATTAAAACGGATCGTCTATATAGTAGTATCCCATCTGTCAACACTGACAAGGGCTGGTTTGTCCATGCTCGTGGCGACCATCCCGAAATTAGAGCAAAGTTTTTCGAATTTCTTCGACATTTAAAAGGCTATACCGCTCACTTAGTAATTGCAAAAAAAGACCTCAATATATTTAATAGAAAACATAATAACAATCCAACAGAATTTTATTTTGATGCGCTGCATCAACTATTAAATGGGCGGATCATAGATGACGATTGTCAATATAATTTATATCTGTCCCAAAGGGGGAACAATTCTTTACATCACTTTCAGACTGCAGTGGATAAGGCCTTGGCAGTAAATGGCGCCAACGAAAAAAGCAGTATAAAATGCAAACTTGAAATTGTAGCAGGCAAAGAAATGCCCGAGCTAAGTATAATTGATTATCTGATTTGGGCAGTGCAAAGAAAATTGATAACTGGTGAAAGTCGTTATTTTGAAGCGTTGGAATCTAAATATGCAACTATTTTGAACTTATATGAAGAGGATAAATAAAAAAGCTAAAAAATCCTCTCGCCCCCGTGCCATTGCTGGCAACACCCATCATGGGATGAGATATGCAGGCGTAAAACTCTTTAGCTCTACAAAGATACAAAAAATGCTCTAAAGTCCAAATGTATGGTAGTGGACGCGTCTCCTTATGGAATCCCCCTACACCCGCATCTTATTGACATAAAACAATCCCATGGCAGAACTCGACAACGCCTCCGACACCGCCCACAAAAAAGGCCCCGGCGTAAAAAAGAGCAAGAAGCGCTCCACCCGTGTAGACCTGACCCCCATGGTCGACCTCGGCTTCCTGCTGATCACTTTTTTCATCTTCACTACATCTATGACAAAACCCAGGGTCATGCCACTGATCATGCCAAAAGATGTGCCACCCATCGACCAGCCACCGGTCCCGAAATCCGCAGTGATCACCCTCCTGCTCGCCAAAAACGACCAGGTCTATTACTATGAAGGCGATGATCCGATGCAAATGAAAGCCTCCGATCTTCACAGCATCCGCGACGTCCTCCTGGATAAAAAAAGGAGGACCGATCCCACCTGGTTCCAGGTAATCATCAAGCCCTCCAAAGATGCGACATATCAAAACACGGTCAATACATTGGACGAAATGACGATCGACGACGTCCATCATTATGCAATGGTAGATATAACCCCGGAAGAATATACTCTTATAACCGCATTGCGATCCCAACACTGAGATCGACACTATTCATCGGTTGTCTATAATCGTAGGTATAGGAATTGACCACAACCATCGTAGCGGCATTAAGTGTATACAACCCCGGAATAGGGAATCCATTGGCCTCCGCCCCCACGACAGTTACATTTTTGAATGTCGGCTTCAAATCCCAGAATCCAATGTTCGCCACCAGGCAGTATCGCCGGGTTAATTGATAAGTGATCCCCGCTTTCAGCAATGCCGCAAACGAAACGGCACTGACGCCATTGGTAGACAACTCTATCAGGCTCACATCCGCAGGATCTGTACTATTCGCATTCTTAAGCCCTGTAATAGTATACCTCGGCAGTCGGTTATCAGCCGCCCCCAATAAAACCGACCCAGTCACCTGCCAGCGCTTCGCTACAGGGACATGATAATAAGCCCCCACCATCAGCGCAGCCGTTTTCCAATATGCTTTCTTCCCTGACCACTGATAACCGTCATCAGTGCTTGCCAGGGCAGCGGTAGTTGCCGATTGATCAATAAGGTTCATTCGCCCCCGTAAAGCCGCAGTCAGCCCAAATCCACCCTTCCCCAACGGATGCATATAAGACAGATCGATCAGACCACCGGGATCGGCAGTACCGGATTGAGGATCATTGCCATTTTTACTCGCGAACGCACCGACAGGAAATGAGCCACCGACGGACAGGCTCAACCAGTCCTTACTTTGAGAAAAAGCATCGATGCTGAATAATAAGCAGATCACTATGACAAGCAAAAGCGGGGTTTTCATCCATATAAGGTTTATGATACCCTACAAATTAAAGAAAAAAACCCAACCCGCCCCAGTCCGATCGCGCCGCCAGGCCCTCACCCACTCACCACCTCCGGTAACTCCGCCATCTCCTCCTCCGTAAACACCCGCGACCGGATATAAAACCTCACCCCCAGCGGGATCTCCAGCGAAAAACTACTCCCCCTCCCCGGCGTGACATCCAGGATCAATTGTGTGTGCTGCCAGTACTCGAACTGGTCCTTACTCATATAGAACCGGCAGCCATTAACGCTGCCTAAACATACGTCACTGCTGCCGGTCTTGAACTCTCCTTCGGAAAAGCACATGGGTTGAGACCCATCGCAACATCCTCCGCTCTGATGAAACATGAGTGGGCCATGCATTTCCTCCAGCTTGACGATCAACTCAGCCGCCTTATCGGTCGATATGATTCGGGAAATGCTCATCAGAAAAAGCCCAGTTTGGTTTTACTATAGGAGATCAACATGTTCTTCGTCTGGCGATAATGGTTCAACATCATCTTATGCGTCTCACGACCAAAACCTGATTTTTTATATCCGCCAAAAGGCGCATGCGCCGGATAGGCATGATAGCAATTCACCCATACCCTGCCGGCCTGTATGGCCCGAGGCACCTGGTAGAGCTCATGCGCATCCCGGGTCCAGACGCCTGCACCAAGTCCATAAAGCGTATCGTTGGCTATATCGATCGCCTCCTGCGTCGAACTAAAAGTCGTCACGCAGCTGACCGGCCCAAAGATCTCTTCCTGGAAGATCCGCATCTTGTTATTCCCTCTGAAGAGGGTCGGTTGAATATAATAGCCATGTTCCAGCCCGCTGTTCTGGTGAAAGGCCTCCCCGCCACACAGCACCTTGGCCCCTTCCTGCCGGCCGATCTCCAGGTAGCTCAGGATTTTATTATACTGGTCCTCCGAAGCCTGAGCGCCCATCATCACCGTGGCGTCCAGCGGATTGCCCATCTTGATAGCCTTCGTCCTGCGGATCACCCGGTCCATAAAAGCATCATATATGTTTTCATGAACCAGTATCCGGCTGGGACAAGTACAAACCTCTCCCTGGTTAAGGGCAAACATCACTGCACCCTCCACCGCCTTGTCCAAAAATTCGTCGTCGGCATTCATTACCGATTCAAAGAAGATATTCGGGCTCTTGCCACCCAGCTCCATGGTAATCGGGATCAAATTCTCACTGGCATATTGCATGATCAACCTGCCCGTCGTCGTCTCCCCCGTAAATGCCACTTTCTGTACCCGCGGTGAAGATGCCAGCGGTTTGCCTGCTTCCGGTCCAAAACCCGTGACGACATTCAGCACGCCCGGCGGAAGAAGATCGCCGATCAGTTCCATCAGACACATAATGCTCGTCGGCGTCTGCTCAGCCGGTTTCATGACGACACAACATCCTGCCGCCAGTGCCGGAGCCATTTTCCACGTCGCCATCAACAACGGAAAATTCCACGGAATGATCTGCCCCACAACCCCTATCGGCTCGTGAACATTAAGACAAACAGTCGTCTCGTCATGCTCGCTCATAGACCCTTCTTCACTGCGGATCACGCCCGCAAAATACCGGAAGTGATCGACCACCAATGGAAGATCAGCCGCACGAGTCTCCCGAATAGCCTTCCCATTGTCGATCGTCTCGATGACAGCCAGCTTCTCCAGGTTGTCTTCGACCACCGCGGCTATCTTCAGCAGGATGTTGCTGCGATAGGCAGCGCTCGTTTTGCTCCATAAAGGAAAGGCTGTGTGGGCCGCCTCGATGGCCCGCTCGATGTCTTTGGCATTGCCCCGGGCCGCCCGGGTGAAGACCTTGCCGTCAATGGGGCTGATATTGTCGAAATACTCCCCATTCGCGGGAGCAACCCATTGACCACCAATAAAATGATCGTATTTTTCTTTGAAAGAAGGACGGGCCGCCAGATTGGATACCGGGGCGGGAGCCGATGCGGTTGTACTCATGGCAAAAGCGGTTTTAATCGTTAAAGAATGTGCTAAATTGACAAACATTCCCCACAGCCATCTTAATTTTTGTATTTATTTATAGCACAATCGTACCTCTTTTTTCCTCCCTCCCCCAAAAATTCAGTAACTTAATTGTCCTTATACGATCGCCATGCCCGTAAAGTCATCTTTACAAAAAATCTCCCTCACGGATCCCAAACACCTTCAGACCCTGACGGAACACAGACGCATTTTCAACCTTCAACATTGCGAGTTGAACGTTTTCGAAAGCTACGAGCCCACTTATCACGTACCCCTGACTTTCGATGATTTCGTCATCACCAGCATGGTCCGCGGCAAAAAGATCATGCATCTCCACAATCAGCCCGCCTTCGAATACCTGCCGGGTGAATCGGTCATCGTACCCGCCAACGAAACCATGGTCATCGATTTCCCCGAAGCCGCCGCCGCCAACCCTACCCAATGCATCGCCCTCGCCGTCGATAACAAGTATATCCGCAATACCCTCCAATACCTCAACGGTTATTACAACAGCGCGGAAGACGAAAAGAACGACTGGCGCCTGCATTTCTCTCAATACCATTTCAACAACGATACAGACGTAGCCGAATTGATCGACAAGCTTATCCGTATCTGCACCGGCGCCGACCGGTCAAAAAATATCTATGCCGACCTTAGCCTTAAAGAATTGCTGATCCGCATCGTACAAAGCCAGCAGTTACAGGTGCTATCCGAAGAATGTGCTTCTAATAGCAACGGCAGCCGCCTGCATTTTGTGCTGCAATACATCCACGAACACCTGACGGAAAAAATCCCCGTCGACACCCTCAGTCGGAAAGCCTACCTCAGCCGCAACATCTTCTTCAAATGGTTTAAAGAACAATTCGGCCTCACTCCCCTCGAATACATCACCCGCGAACGCATCCGCCTCGCCCGCCAGTTGCTCGCCGCCGAAAACAACTCGATCTCCGAAGTCGGCCAGCAATGCGGTTTCTCAGATGTGAATTATTTCGTCCGCACCTTCCACCGCTCCGAAGGCGTTACCCCCGGCGCTTACCGCGCCAACTACCACAAATAAAGCCGCCATACGTATCTTCGCCCCATGAACTCCATCATCATCCGCCCGGCACACCGACCTCGACACCCTCTTTCGCTTCGAACAAGGCGTCATCGCTGCCGAACGTCCCTTCGACCCCACGCTCAAGGCGGACCCCATCCATTATTATGACCTGCCGGCCATGATCGACGCCCACGACGTAAACCTCGTGGTAGCCGAATCGGCCGAAGGCCTTATCGGCTCGGGCTACGCCCGCATCGAACCCGCCAAACCCTACTTACGCCACCCCCTCCATGCCTACCTCGGCTTCATGTACGTAGAACCCAACCACCGCGGCAAAGGCATCAACCGCATGATCATCGATGCCCTCAAAGCCTGGGCATCACCCCCTGATAAAGCCGCTCCGCAACCGTCCCATATTATGATACCATTAAATGCCGCACAACAGTGCTGTGTTTCTGCTGTAAGCCATACTTTTAATCCTTTCCCACCTCAGTATGAAACATACCATTATTATTGTCTTTTTATTTCTCGCATGGGCGGTTACAGGCCGTACGCAAAAAATATTTCACATCTGGCCGGGTACAGCCCCCGGCTCTGAAAACTGGAAATGGCAGGAAGGCCAGGATACATCGGAGTGGGGAGGTAACGATCCGCTGGCCTATAACGTCGTAGAGCCTGTATTGACATTCTTCCCTGCGGACCCGGCCATCGCCAACGGAACGGCCGTGATCATCTGCCCGGGCGGTTCTTTTTGTTATCTGCATACCAAAACTGAAGGCAGCGACGTCGCAGAATACCTTAACAAAAAAGGCGTGTCCGCTTTTGTCCTGAAATACAGGGTTATTCACAGTGAGACGGATCACCCGGTGAAGGAAAAAAATACCAGGATCCGGGACACCAGCAACGCAAGGAAATTGTCTGCCGCAATCATTCCTTTGGCCCTGGCAGATGGAAAGCAGTCAATAGTATATGTCCGCCAACATGCTCGCGAATGGGGCCTGAACCCGGATAAAATCGGGATGATGGGCTTTTCGGCGGGAGGCGCTTTGGTCGGTGTAAGCGCATTCGACACTGCTGCGACGAGCCGTCCGGATTTTGTGGCGCCTATTTATGCTTATATCCCGCCCTTTGTGCCGAAGACAGCGCAAAAGGATGCACCGCCCCTGTTTGTCGCCGCCGCCTCGGATGACGAGCTGCACCTTGTGCCGATGAGCCTGGATATATACAGTAAATGGTTGGCTGCCGGCCGTTCCGCGGAGCTTCATATTTATTCGAAGGGTGGCCACGGATTCGGGATGAACCGGCAGAACCAGCCTTCGGACACCTGGATCGACCGTTTCGGCGACTGGCTGCAAGTACAGGGTCTCCTGAAGAAATGACACATGCAAAAACTATATAAAAATCCAGCATGGGCGCTTATCGCAGCATTCGGCACCTATTTCTGCATGTATGGTTTTCGCAAACCCTACACTGCCGCCACTTATTCTGATGCGGCTTTTTTCGGCATCGATTATAAATTCCTGTTGATCATCGCCCAAACCATCGGCTATGTGATCGCTAAATGGGTAGGTATAAAGATTGTGTCGGAGATAAAGCGGGAACAACGGGTCAAAGTGCTGCTGGGCCTGATCTTTTTCGCGGAATTCATGCTACTGCTTTTCGGTGTTGTCCCCCGGCCCTGGAATATTCTTTGTTTGCTGCTGAATGGCTTACCGCTCGGCGTAGTTTTCGGGCTGGTGCTCGGATTTCTGGAAGGCAGAAAAAATACCGAGGCACTGGTCGCAGGATTATGCGCAAGCTTTATCGTTTCCGACGGCGTTTCCAAATCGGTGGGCACATGGCTGCTCGACAACGGCGTGACGGAAAACTGGATGCCGTTCCTTGCCGGGCTCATTTTCCTGATACCTACCCTCCTCTTTATAGCCATGCTGAAGTATGTACCACTGCCATCGGCTGCTGACATCGCCAGCCGGTCTGAACGAACGCCGATGAACGCAAAGGCAAGATGGGATTTTTTCATGAAATACGCGCCGGGGTTAGGAGGCATCATCGTTATCTATCTTTTTGTCACCCTGTTACGCAGCGTCCGGGCGGATTTCGCTCCCGAATTATGGAAGGGACTCGGCTATCCGAAGACCCCTGCAGTATTTACCCAATCTGAATTACTCGTCTCCTTTGGAGTAGTCATGATCAGCGGACTGGCCATTTTCATTTCGCGCCATTACACGGCTTTTCGCTTTTCATTGCTTACCTGTCTCGGTGGCTTTGTTATTTTACCGCTCTCTGTCTGGGGCTTAGAGGCCGGACTGGGTAAATTCCCTTTCATGGTCCTGGTAGGACTGGGCGTCTATATTCCCTATGTAGCGGTCCATACCACGTTGTTCGAACGGCTGATAGCCATTACAAAAGAAAGGGCCAATATCGGCTTCCTGATGTACCTGGCGGATTCCGTCGGCTATACCGGGTATATTATCCTGATGCTTTTCAGGTATGCGATGCCTGCGACAAGATCTATCTTATTCATATTTCTCCAATCGTGCATTTTCCTGGGAATTTGCGGCGGATTAATCGTTCTATATTGCAACTGGTATTTCAAAAAGAAATTAAAAACGAATGAAGGATCGATCACCCAGCTTTCCCCCGGGTAAAGCAGCCATTTTTAACGGCCATGGAAAGCCATTTGAATGGATTACCCGGCCGGTTCCTTTTATTAAGCCCGGCGAGATCCTGGTAAAAACACGCTATACTACACTTTGCGGCAGCGATATACATACTTATTGCGGAAGACGCATGGAACCTCCTCATGTAGTACTGGGACATGAAATAGTGGGCGACATTTTATGGATCGACCCTGCCCACTCCGGGAAAGATTTCAGAGGTCAGCCCATAGCAGTGGGAGATAGGATTACCTGGTCCATTTTTTCCGTGCCGGCTGACATCACCCCTCCGAGGCCCGACATGCCCCAAAAGAGTTCTTCACTCTTCAAATATGGACATGTTCTCGCTGACGGGGAAGATTTGTTTAACGGCGGTTTGGCGGATTATTGCATCTTACGCGCCAATACGGCGCTCATCAGGATCGCGGAGTCGATACCGCTAAAAGTGGCTGCAACCATCAGCTGTGCGCATTCGACAGTCATGGGTGGGCTTCGCGTAGCCGGTGACATAGCCGGAAAAAAAGTCCTCGTTTTCGGCGCAGGATTGTTAGGATTGTCCTGCCTGGCCATGTGCAAAGAGGCCGGCGCTGTACAAACAGGCATAGTCGATCCCGATCCGGGCCGCCTCCATTGGGGCGAAAAATTCGGAGCCACCTCAGCCTTCACCTTCCCCGAAGCCACCGCACCAGCCGCCCCTATCCCCGGGACCACCCTCGCCACCGCCCCTTTACCCTGGCCCGAAGCAGACATCGTCTTCGACATGACCGGCAACCCGCAGGCAATGAAAATGGGTGTCGATTCCCTCGCTATCGGCGGATGCGCCGTGTGGATTGGCGCTGTCTACCCGGCCCCGCCGGTACAGGTGGATGCACAGATGATTGTCAGAAAATTACTCCAGATCCGTGGCCTGCACAATTACAACTACCAGGACTTCGTAAATGCAACTTCATTCATCGAAAACAATTACCGGAAATACCCGTTCGAAAGTCTGGTCGAAAAGGAATATCCTTTGGATGATATAGAAGCGGCATTTACATTTGCCAGCAATAGCAAACCCGTTCGCGTCGGAATAAAAATATAAGATAATGATAAAGATGATTGTTTTTGACATGGCAGGCACAACAGTGAATGAAAATATGGTAGTGTACAAAACACTGCAAAAGGCCATCAATGAGGCGGGGTTCAATTTTACGCTGGAACAGGTATTGACCGAAGGCGCCGGCAAAGAAAAAGCAGACGCCATAAGGTCTATTTTGCAGGTATACGCTCAAAAACAGGACGACAGCCTGACCGACAGCATTTATCAGCATTTCATCGCCCAGCTCGAAACAGCATACGATACCCAGGACATCCTGCCCCAGGACAATGCAGAAGATTTGTTTCGGGCGCTAAAGGAAAGAAATATCGTCGTCGTCCTGAATACAGGCTACAATGAGAAAACGGCGAAGCAGCTTATTGCAAAATTAGGCTGGAAGAAAGGAGTGGAATTCGACGGCTTGGTGACAGCAACAGATGTACCCCATAACCGGCCCTATCCTGATATGATCCGGCTGGCGATGAAAGAGTTCGGTATCAGCGATGCCCGCGAAGTGGCTAAGGTAGGCGACTCGGTCATCGATATCGAAGAAGGTGTGAACGCCGGCTGCAGCCTGAATATCGGCATTACGACAGGGGCGCATACGCGGCAGCAGCTCCAATCAGTAAAGCCGGATTACATCATCGATAACCTCCTCGAATTATTGCCGCTCCTTCGCTAACCATCCCAATCGGGCTTTCGATAGCGGTTTATTGCTCATTGAACCAGATTCTCATCTCTCCGGGCCCTCTGTTCGCCCAGGAATAATAAGGAATGGCCATCAGCTCTGCCGGGGCCGCCGGAGCGCCCCCCTCTTTCCGCTTCACCCCTCCCTTCAAAACGACTACCCCATTCAGCAACCCTTTTTCAAACACCGGCCTGAACGCTACATGTGCAGGGATCACAAAATCGCTGACCACTCCTCCGTTGTCCTTCCATTCCGCACTATACATGATCGGTCCCCGCTGCAAGGCCACCTTGCCACGGTCATCCTTCAGTGAATCATTGGCGACGACTTCCCGGACGGGCATCGGCAGGGTCACCTCCACCCGGTCCCCTTTTTTCCACTTACGCCCTATCACCGCATATCCCTTTTCCATCCGGTAGTCCACCGCCTTCCCATTCACCCTCAATACTACATCACCATAGATCCTCGGCGCATATTCATACAGGTTGGAAGGGATCGCCACTGACCGCACCCATCCCGGCAATCTCAACCGTAAATCCATCCACACCGGCGAAACCGGATCCACCATAAAATGAAGATTCCCCTTCCACGGATAATCATTCACCTGCGTAATCCGCACCGCCTTCCCACCTATCTTCACATTCGCCGTCCCCGCAATAAACAAATTGACGTAAAGATTATCCCCCTGCTCTGCATAAATATAGCCCGGCAAAGAAGGGAGGAAGCGTACCATATTCGTGGGACAGCACGAACACTCGAACCAGCCGGACCGCGTCTTCTCCAGATCGGGATAGGTAGAATCTTTCACCACCTGCATCGCATTGGTATAAAAGAAGGACTTCCCGTCCAGCCCCACACCCGAGATCAATCCATTATACAACACCTTTTCCAGCAGATCGATATATTTCGCATCCCCATGCAGCAGAAACATCCGCTGGTTCCAGAAAACCTCGCCGATCGACGCACAGGTCTCATTATAGGCCGTCGTATTCGGCAGCTCATAATCCGCGCCGAACCTTTCCCCATCGCCAACCGCCCCGATCCCCCCCTGCACGTAAATTTTCTTGCTGACCATATTATTCCAGATCCTGTCGATGGCATGGACATAGGTCGTGTCTCCCGTCAGCGCAGCCACATCGGCAACCCCGGAATACAGATACATCGCCCGTACCGCATGCCCCTCCGCTTCATCCTGGTCGTCCACCGGTTCATCGTCCTGCCAGTACATCCCGTTCTTCCATTCGTCCGGGTTGCTCTTATCATAGGCCCGGTGGCCGCGCTCGTCAATGAAGAATTTGGCAAGGGTCAGATATTCCTTTTTACCGGTGATCCGGTACAGCCGCACCAGCCCCATCTCTACAATTTCATGGCCCGGCGCCACATGCCGCTTGCCCGCCCCGAAAGTCGCCACCAGCAGATCGGCATTCTTCAGCGCGATATCCAAAAAATTACGCTCGCCCGTAGCCAGGTAATGCGCACTCGCGGCCTCGAACAAATGCCCGGAATTATATAATTCATGGCTGAGCTCATTTTCCTTCACCCACCGGTCCATCCCGGACCAGGGATGTGGATGCAGTGAATCGATGGTGCGCGCCGTATATAAATAGCCGTCCGGCTCCTGCGCCCGGCCAATGATCCCTATCAATGAATCCACATACGCAGCCAGAGCCGGGTCCGGATGCACGGCCAGCGAATAAGAAGCCCCTTCGATGGTCTTATAAATATCCGTATCGTCAAAAGGGTATTTTGTGCAGAACTTGCCCTTCCGTATAGCGGCCATCTCGAAATTCTTGACCCTGCCCGTATTCTCACAGCGGGCAAAACTCGCAGGGATAGTCACTACCCTGTTGGTCTCGATCCGCGGCAGCCAGAAATAGTCATCCAGCTTCACCGCCGTAAAAGGCACCGGCTGAATGGAGTAATCCCTCACCTGCGCAACGGGTGCAATGGACTCACCCTGCGTAGCCGGCACAACCTGCGCAACCGCCGCCGGCGCTAAACCGCCCGCCATCATCGCAGCCCAAACAAATTCTTTTATCATATCAGTATCCCGGGTTTTGTACTAAATTTCCGTTAGTCTGCACCACCTCACCCATCCGGATCTGGTATTTTCCCAGCCTGTATTTATAATCAGCACTTCTTCAAAAGTAATTCTTAATTTTTTAATTGTCAATACAACATTTTATCCACCCGGATCACATTGACGGAATAAGGTTTTATACTTAGCCTTACCGTATCGCCGGCCACAGGAAAATCATGCCGCTGCGGGCTGACCGCCCCGGGGTCGGCCAGCGAGTTGACCGCATTCAAATCATTACTCTGCAGTGTGGTAAGACTCCCCGTCGACGACAACCCTTTCGCCCCGCTGATCACAAAACTGGCATCCTGTACCTGCGCCCCTGTATTGATGAACTTGATGATCAGCGTATGAGCCTGTTTATCCAGCACCGCCGAGGCAAAACACCCATCCTGCCCGGTGACGGTCTGATCATGCAAGGTGACAGGCACCACATCGATACCCTTATTCAGCGAATAGAGCTGCTGAACATAATAATCCGGTGTCCCGTACGACCGAAGGTTGTCGAACCAGATGAGGTCGGGCGTCCATTGCCAGCCTTCAACATGAGCAAATAAGGGAGCGTACGACGCCATGTTGACTACGTCTGCATTACGCTCCAGCCCGGTCA
Organism: Chitinophagaceae bacterium; assembly: GCA_003167015.1. Classification (GTDB taxonomy): domain Bacteria; phylum Bacteroidota; class Bacteroidia; order Chitinophagales; family Chitinophagaceae; genus Puia. Next base: position 31,419 of record PMUF01000423.1, read on the forward strand.
TAAACGCCGCCTCCGCCAGGGCGCACTCCCAGTTGTTTTTGTTGTCCGGACTACCGCCGTCTTTGCTTTGCGCAGCATATTCCCCCGCAAAGATGTGTGGCCCATTCCTGTCGTAATGATCGTAACGCTTCACATTATCCAGGAACCACTGCGGCGACCGGTAATAATGCTCGTCCAGGATATCGGCAT
>PMUF01000311.1 GCA_003167015.1 Chitinophagaceae bacterium
CGGAAGCTTGTCTGGCCAATCCCGCTTTTCGTAAAACCCTGGAAAGCAGGCGCGAGTCCGGCTTTGGCGGGACGCTGGATAATTGCAAATAAATTTCTTCGACCTGTAAATGCTCCGAAACCAACTCTCTGAATCTCTTGAACCCCCATTCTACCATATGATATGTATTCGCGGGAGCATGGTTCTCGACCTCGGCAGAGATAGGGGTAGAAACGAAAAGGGTTCCATCCGACCTCAACGCCCGGTTTGCGTTCTTTAAGAAGGCTTCCGGTTTATTCAGGTGTTCGATCGTTTCGAAGCTCGTAATAATATCGAATTCATTTTCGAATGTGAAGGTCTCGGCGTTGTTGACCCGGAAGAGGATGTTGGGATGCCTGTTTCTGATCGAGGCGTATTTGACCGTCTTTTCATCGATATCGCAGGCGACGACCTGAGCAGCGTTCCCTTTTTCGGCCATTGTGAAGCTGCCGTAGCCTGTACCGCATGCAAGATCCAGGACCTTTTTGTCCTTTACAAAATCCTTTACCCAATTATACCGGTATACATGTTCTTTGTTTGTCTGGGGGTTGCAAAAACCCGGCACCCACCTTTCCAGCATATTGAAATTTACAATTCCCGAAAGGATTTCCAATTCATATCGCGTGCAGAATAATTCCTCTTCCAAAGACAGTTGCTGGTCAACTTGCGGCATAGTCAGAATTTTTGATCATCCATTGATGATCGGCCATTAAATATCCCTGAGTACTGTCGAGCATAACGCTGGCAGCATAAAAAACGTATTCGGGCAGTTCAAATTCGATGGGGTCCTCGAGGTAATCGAGCGCTTCGAATTTATTTCCCAGGAAAATATTCATATTATAGGGGCCGGGTTTCAGGAAAAAATTGTCGACCAGGCAGATCAATTCATTTTTACCTTGCCGCAAATCGAACTGCTGAGCGGTAAAACGTGAATGAAAGGTCACCAGCCGTATTCCCAATCCGTCGTTGATGCCAACAGCGATTTCCGTTTTTTCAACCGGCTCGGCAGCCTCGACAAAAACACTGATCTGTATTTTCCGGTTATTATCCGTCAGTCTTACTTCAAAATCCGATATATACGCCTTCTTGTGACTGCTTTTCCTTTTTGTAAACAATAATTCTTTGGTCGCTCCGCCGGACCTCATGCTATTATAATAGACATTCATGCCTTCTGCGACGCCCCCTTTGAATTCAAGCCTACCGTCTTTCAGGTAGATTGCTTTGGAACAAAGTTGTTGAATGGCTGCCATATTATGACTTACAAACAAGACTGTCCTTCCGCCGTTGGTGCTTACTTCTTTCATTTTCCCCAAACACTTTTTTTGAAATTCCGCGTCTCCAACCGCCAATACCTCGTCGACGATCAAAATTTCACTTTCCAAATGTGCAGCCACGGCAAAGGCCAATCGAACATACATGCCACTGCTGTACCTTTTGACAGGTGTATCGATATATTTCTCCACACCGCTGAAATCAATGATCTCGTCCAGTTTATAGTCTATTTCCTTTTTCCGCATTCCGAGTATAGCGCCGTTAAGGTAAATATTTTCACGGCCGGTCAGTTCGGGGTGAAAACCCGTACCTACCTCCAGCAAGCTGGCAATTCTCCCTTTCACTTTTATAGTGCCTTCCGTAGGAGCGGTTACTCTGCTCAATAATTTCAGCAACGTACTCTTTCCCGCGCCATTGCGCCCTATCACTCCGATGGCGTCCCCTTGTTGAATATCGAAATTGATATCTTTCAAGCTCCAGACCACATTACTTTTACTGGTTACAGTTCGGTCATTTACCTCTCCAACCGTTAAAAAAGGGTCTTCTTTCCCCCTTCGTTTTGCCCACCAGCGCTCTATATCCCGCGATATCGTTCCGGTTCCTATTATCCCCAATTGATAGGCCTTGGAAAGTTTTTCGACCTTTATTGCAATTGCCATGTTATTCTTTCACTTGATAAAAAAACCTAAACGGTGTCGATGAAATTGCGCTCTACCTTGTTGAATATGATTATTCCGAAACCGGCGATCAGCAATGTTGTCAGCAGGCTGTTTCCGAACGAAGGCCATGTAAAAGTACCTTGTCCCAGGAATCCAAGACGGAAGGTTTCGATCGCCGGTGTCATGGGATTCAATGCGATCAGCCATTTGTATTTCAATGGCACCGAAGAAAGCGGGTATATCACCGTAGTGGTGTACATCGCCAGCTGAACGCCAAACGCGATCAGGAAGGCGAGGTCCCGGTACCTATTGGTCAAAGCGGAGACGATCATGCCGGCGCCAAGGCCGAACAAGGCCATTTGCAAAACCACCAGGGGAAATAAAAATGCGTATGCCGTCATGTGAAATGGAGCGCCCTTCAATCCGTAATAAAGCATCATGACCATGAACATCCCCAGCTGAACGCCAAACTTAATGAGGTTGGATATAATGATGCTCAACGGCATGATCAGCCTGGGAAAATATACCTTCCCGAACACATTGGAATTATCCCTGAATACGGTAGAGGTCTTGGTGAGGCATTCTGAAAAATAGTTCCAGGCGGTAATACCCGCCATATAAAACAGAGGGGCAGGCAATCCTTGTGTAGAGATACCTGCCAGTCTTCCGAAAACAAATGTATAGGTGATCGTAATAAAAAGCGGCTGAATGAAGAACCAGACCGGCCCGAGAACCGTCTGCTTATAGAAGGAGACGAAATCCCTCCTGACCAGGAGAGCCAGCAGATCCCTGTAATGCCATACATCCCTTAACTTCAGATCAAACAGATGGCCATGCGGCTCAATGACCATGTCCCAATGTTCGTGTTCGACAGATTCCAACATGCTGGTGAATTTAAAACTACCCGAACCAACGGGTGATTGTTTTTCTCATGCGATTGACAAGGCCCTTTTCAAGTTTACCATCCTCGAAGTATCCTCCGTCCTTATTATATCCATATCCATAGTATCCATACCCGCCGTAATAACCCCCATATTGACCGCCGTCCGCCTTAACATCATTCAGCAGGATGGAAAGGGAAGGAAGTTTTTTATTCATGTACAGGTCGTTAACCAGACCAAGGAGGCGTCTCGGTGTGTGTCCGCGTCTGACGATATAAATGGTGCAATCGGCAAAGGCGGCAAGGTTAATGGCATCGCTGACCAATCCGATGGGCGCCGTATCCAGGATCACCACTTCGAAGTTCCTTTTTGCATACTGAATAAGTTCAGCCAGACGAGGGCTCAGCAAGAGTTCGGCCGGGTTGGGCGGAATAGGTCCGCAGGGGATCACATAGAAATTGTCTACACCTTCCACCTTTACCGGCAATTCGTCAAAACTGGCGCTGCCAATAATATAGTTGGTAATCCCCATTTTTCTTTTCAGGTCGAGCCCCGATATGATCTTCGGTTTGCGAATATCGAATTCCATTACCACGGTCTTTTTCCCCGCAAGGGCCATCACTGCCCCCATATTCGTGCTGATAAACGATTTGCCCTCCCCGCTGAAAGAAGAAGTGACCAGGATGACCGGCGTCTCATTCTTACCTGTGATATACCTGAGATTGGTACGGATGATGCGGAATTGCTCTGCAATGAAGCGGCGGCTGTTAGTGGTTACCACCAGGGTTTTTATGTCCTCCGAGTGCCCGATCTCACCCAGTATCGGTGCATCAGTGGCCTTTTGGATCTCCATCCGATTGGAAACCTTATCGCTCATCAATTCGATGATGACTATGATGGCTATCGGGATGATCAGGCCGATAAGCGCATAGGTCATATACAGGGAATTGTGATTAGGGCTTACGGGTAGCAGGCCTCCAACAGCGGGTTCCACTACTTTTGAATTGGAAATAGTGGACGCCGAAGAAATGGAAGTCTCGAGCTTTTTTTGCAAAAGAAAATAGTACAGTTCCTGAAGGATCTGCTCCTGGCGTTGAATGGCCAGTTCATGCTGGGATTTCCCGGGCATGGCTTTTAATTGTCCCTGGAACTGGTTGTTTTGCTGTAAAAGCTGATTGCGGGTGATTAGATTAGCCTGCCTTACATTTTGCAAGGCTTGAAGCATATTCTGTCTTAGCCTTTCCAGGCTGGCTTCCAGGCCCTTGATCATGGGGTTGTCGGGGGTAGTGGTCTTCAGGTTGGTTTCCCTTTGGACCTGCAGTTTATTGTACTCTGTGAATAACTGCAATAAGGAGGGCTCTGCAATCCCCAGGTTAGTAGGTACGGCGTTATACGTATTTTCAGGCTTGCTTATGTATTCGATCAGCCAGTCCAGTATATTCAGCTGGACGATTGAGGTTTGGAGATCTTTGGAACCTTCCGATATGCCGGTCATATACAACTTCGACTGGCCTTCAATATCGAATATGCCGTTCCTCTCCATAAAGTTGCGTAAGTTACCTTCCACGCCACCCAGTGAATCCCTCAACGAGCTAAGCCGGTCATCAATAAAGTTCATCGTATTGATGGCAATCCGGTTCTTATCTTCAATGATCAGAGAATCATAAACAGCCATCAGGGTATTCAGCATATCCTGGCCGAGAGCAACATTCTCCGTCTCTATGGAAAGAGTTAGTATGGAAGCAAAGTCATTTAACTGAGCTATTCTGATGCTTCCTGCAAGCCCTCTCGCCGCGTCGATGGCCGGCTGCCAGGAGATATAGAAATCCCGGGTCTGGAAAATCTTTAAATCAATGCCGACATTACGGGTGATGATACAAGTGTTATTTCCGACCTTAAAAGGCACGCCGTATGAGTATGCCGTACTGCCCTTGTCGATTGTAAATCGCTGATTATCAATTGCCGCAATGACAAAGCCAAATCCGTTCAGCGAATCCTGCAATTGAAGGACCTGTAAATTGAACGGAACATCTTTGTATAACAGGCTCGACCGCACACTGCCTTTATTGTAATAAGAGACCTGCAATCCAAGATCTTTCACCACGCGCGCAATCACCGGGGTCGATCTCAGCACATCGATCTCGTTATTCAGATTGGTAGTGGACTGGGCCATAAAAAGCTCTCCCATGCGCGGATCTTTGCTCCCGGCCGAACTCTCGACATCATTTTTGATCAGCAAGGTGGATTGCACATGGTAAATAGGAACGGTATAGCGGATCCTGATATAGGCGATTACCAGCGAAAGCGTAAAGCAGACTATTATCCAGGGCAGATACTTTAAGTAGCGCATGATAAAGTCTCTCATTTCTGAACTTTGGGCAAAGTTCAGATTGGCCACAACCTGGGGGGCCGTTCCGTTGGAATTTTCATTCATGAGAAGCGCTATTAATTAATTTCTGAATATGCTGTAAATAATGGCAAAGACGGAAATTGCAGTTGCAACCAGAGAAACGTCGCGTAAGGTGGTCTGGTCATTGGCGACTATCTTCTTCTTATTAGCTTCAATGATAATGATGTCATTCTGTTGCAGATAAAAATAAGGAGAGACCAGGATCTCCGGCTTCCTGAGATCGAGTCGGGCAAATTGTCTTTTTCCATTGGTTTCCCTTATAAACAATACATTATCGCGCCGTCCGTAAAAGGTCAGGTCCCCGGCAAGGCCGAGGGCCTCGAAGAGATTGATCTGGTCACCCGGAATCGAATAAATACCCGGCTTGCCTATTTCACCCAACATAGTATACCGGCGATTCACGATCCGGATATTGTAATAAGGATTAGTGAGAAAAGGTTTCAGTCTTTCGTTCAACGTATCCCTTAGCGTACTTCGGGTCAGGCTATCGACGTGTATAAGGCCCAGTCCCTGAAATTCGATGTTGCCCTTTTCGTCTACCAGGTATCCCCCGGAGGTAGGTGAAGAGCCCGCTATCAATGTACTACCGCCGGCGTCAACTCCGCTCCCTGAGGAAGAACTGGTAGTGATCAGGGGCTGATTGTAGATCTTCGTGGCGTCGGGGTTATCGCTATAAACGATAATGCTGAGGATATCTCCTTTTTGAATGATGGGGTCGATGATTTTTGCCTGACTAAGCTTCGTCGTGTCAAAAGACCCCTGCATATAGTTGAGTTCTTTTGTACTGCCGCAGGAACTCAATAGCACAGCCAAAAAAGTCAGACCCAACATCACTCTCACGAGAAATTGCGGGACCGGCCAAGAATTATACGTCATTCAAAATAGGTTTTCGTTTAATTTATTTTTTACCGGTCACAGCAATATTTGTTTTTTCCACCACAGCGATAAGCGCAAACCCTATACTTTCGATGACTACCCGGACTCTATTGTTGAGTACCTTCATCACTTTCGCTTCTTTATCCATGAATGCGCCTTTCCGGATCGTCACTTTGGTGTCTTTCTTTAATTCGACCGGTTCAACCCGGACCTCTTCATATTCATCCAGAAATTTCCGGATCACCTCTATTTCCTTGTCTTTCACTACCGCCGGCTTCCCCAGCCAATACACGAAATTCACCACCCCGTTTACCATCCGTACCGCTGTTATTTCTTCTTCCTTCACTCTTATAAACACATAGGATTTAAAAACCGGCTCTTCTATCCATTTGACCCGGTCGCTCCACTGTTTTTTAGTCCTGTTCAAAGGGCAATAGGCCTGTATCCCTCTCTCCTCAAACAGCCGGTACACTTTTTTCTCCCAGCGGGGTTTCGTATATACGACATACCATTTTCTTTTGTCCTCAGGCATAGCTTCGCCTCCTCAGTCACAATAATTTATTATAACTAATTGATTTTTAACAAACTACAAAATGACTTCGACTGTCATTTCCATTCTATCAACTGAAAAGGGCATAAGCGAGCATCCTGATAAAATAACTCGTTATACCCTTCTGCATATTTTAAAAAACCAAGTCTCGCAACGTATTCTCCACAGGACGATAAAAATTTTGTACATTTTGGATTCAAAAACACAAAAAACTAATAATGCCAGGTTTTATTGTATGCCCTAACTTACAAATTGGCACTACGAAATTTCTTATATGACCTAGGCACAAATATAAGGGATTTTAATATTTAATACCCCGAATTGCGAGTTGAAAAACAAGCTTTTAACGGCAGAATGACATTTCATCCAGCCATAACCTTCCGCCCACAATAAACCCGGAGAGGGCTATTTTTCCTCGCCGGCCAGTCTCCCGATCGCCCAATAGAGCAAACAGGCAATCATGAACAGGATACATACGATGACAATGGAGAATTTGACCCTGGCCAGATCATAGGCAATGGAGACATTCCATTGAGAGACAGGTCCCCGGATCGTTTGGGAAAGCGCGATATGTTCAATGAGGTCACAAATGGTTGCACCAACGATCAACCAGGCGAAACCCCTTCCCCCTTTGATCATGATCTCGTTGCCGGTGCAGGCAGAAATAAAACGACACCCCAGCGCTATGGCCAGGGTGTACAGTATCATAAAAATGTAGGCGAAATAGGTACTTTTTACACTAAGCTCGTATTTCCCGGTATCCTTCCAATGCTGGATAATGGCCTGAGCTTTCCCTACGGTTTTGGCGATCTCGAATTGGACGATCTCATCTGAGTTGAGCGGCGACAGATAACTTCTCACCCAGATCATGTAGGCAATGGTCAACAGGGAAAATAACCAGAATAGCCGTCGCAGCCGGCTGAACCGGGCGGGCCATGATGGAGGTTCCATATAGTTTATCGAATTTACTTCTAACCGTTAAGTTAGATAAAATTCAGCACATCCGGCACCCTTTCCTGCCAGCCGGCCAGCAGGTATACTCCTTCTTCCGGGGTCTCCAGCGCTTTCATGCCATAACCTGCAAGATCGAAAACATACAGCTTTGCCTGTGGCGCAACCTCCCGCCGGTAGCGCCGCCACCAAAGGCTGAGATCGGTGCCTGCCGGCTGATTGAAAGTCCGGTTGTCCCACAATGCGCAATCTGTGAAGATCAGCACCTTGTCGACCACTTGTCTTTTGCGCATCAGGTCCTGCAGTACGAGCCATGCGTTGATAGCGTAGCCGGCCTCGCCTTCATGCCCGCGGAACTGGTCTGTTGCGGACAGGATAGGTCTTACCGTGCTTTGCACCGGCCGCCAGGTGTTTCCGATCACGCCGGTGATGACCTGCTCGCCGCGGCTGATCCAGGAAAAGGCCAGCAGGGGCCCGATGTCGAAGCGCTGGACAAGGCCATAGCTATCCAGGGGATGCCGCATACTGCTGCTGACATCCATGGCTATCACGGAGACGGACCGCCGCCCAAATCCCGATCTGTTCCAACTGTTGTGTAACGTCGCCTGTTCGAGCGCTTCTGTCAGCATGCCGGCGCCGCCCTGGTCGGTACGTTGCAGGTTACGATAGACGTTCAGCAGCCGAAGGGGCGATTGTCCGGCCGGGCCGGCAGCTGCGGCATTGCCCAGGTATTCGGCGGCCAGCTTAAGGACTTTGCCGCTGACACCGGCACAGAGCATCGGCTGCAGGTTATCGAGCAAAGCCGGATATCCTATCCGGAAAGAAGAGATGCCTTCTTTCCATTTATCGCGCAAGACCACCTGCCTTTGCCCGGGGCTGTCATAATGCTGCTGATGCAGCGTCTGCCATTCCTGCAGCCAGGTCGTTCGGACAGGTATCTGCCCGCGTTGGATCCGGGCGAACAATGACTTCTGGGACCGGCTGGCCGCTTTGGGCTGTAACCACTGCAAAGCCAGCTTTATGCCTTCGCGGACTTCGACGCTGTAGCGGCTGTACTGATATTCATCCATGCTGTTAAGCAGGACCGAAAGGCTTTTTCTCACCGCACGGCCCGGCCGCTGTCTCTTTCTGACCGTCCGGGTATAGTAGTCCAGCCACACCGGGATCTTTCCGGGTTGCTGAACGATACGGCTGACCAGCAGACCCGTCCTTTCATCTTCGCCATAAAGAGCAGCCAGCTCCGCCGTCAGCAGGAAAGAAAGATCCCGGAAACTCCTTTGTTCCCGCAGATCGACAGCCAGCCTGCCCAACAATACAGGGTCACCCTGACGGACGGTTTCGCGTAAAAGGATCATCGCGTGGCTGGCCTGTCCGGGGTCATCGACTGACAAAGATACTGACAGCAGCATCTTCAGGATGTCCGATTGTACATCCGGCACTTCCGCCTTGATGAAGGCGTATCGGGTGTCTGCCGGTTGTCTGCCTTTCAGGTTAAAATTGAATTTCATGACTGCCTCCTTCTCCCTGCGGGAGCCGTTAATGGTGATAAATGAATCGTCTGTTGATCAAAACAAAAAACCCGGGCGCTGGTGCTGACCGGGTTATCTTATCGGATCGGATCTAAAATAGATCTTATCGTATAACATCCGGTCGAAGACAAAAGACGACCTGATCGCACCAAAACGGTGCAATAGCTGTCAGCGTCGTATTTTGTTGTATCATGGTCTTCATACGCAAAAGCCCCACCTGAAGGCGGGGCTTTTATATGCTGGATCTTTTTTTACTTGTTATTCAGCACTTTTTTCGCCCCGCGGACATACAGTACGCCTTATCCACGTTAGACCAGGAGATCATGGGTGTATGTACATTCTGTCGAAGCATATTAAGTGTTTGATTGATTGACTAGCACAAATTTAAAAATCTTTTTTTCTTTTCAGCCATTATTCGAAAAAAAAATTGAAAATTTTTTTGGGGCCATCGTAAATGCACGACAGGTGGGGCTTTGGTTGTCAGGCCCTGTTGACAAACTTCAGGATCTTGCTGTGCAGGTCTTCGGGCCGGAAAGGTTTGGGTACTACATCCATGAA
>PMUF01000190.1 GCA_003167015.1 Chitinophagaceae bacterium
ATTTCAAGGAGCAACTCGACCCCGCGAGGCCGGCCATCTGGCTGGGCGATCTGAATGTCGCGCCCGAGCCGGTGGACGTCTACCACCCGGACCGCCGCGTCAACGATCCCGATTTCCACAGCGATGCCCGCGAGGCCTATCGCCACGCCGCCGGGTGGGGATTCACCGATGTCTTTCGCCAACTCTACCCCGACCGCAAGATCTACACGTTCTGGGATTATTTCCGCAATGCCTTTGGCCGCAACGCAGGCCTGCGCATTGACCATTTCCTGCTCAGCCCCACCATCAGTTATCGCCTGACCGCCGCCGGTGTCGACCGCCAGGTCCGCGGCTGGGAGAAAACCAGCGATCATGCCCCCGTCTGGATCGAACTGGCTGGCTAAGTCAAAAAAAACAGTTCTGCTATAATCTTTGGAGATTTTACTGTATTTTGTCGGGCAACCAATATTCAATACCTATGACCCGCATTTTCAGCATGTCAGTATCGCTTTTTATTGCCCTTATCTTCCTTTTGGGGTTTCAAACGACTTTCACTTCGTGTACAAAGACCACTACCCATTACGACACCGTGACCGTTACCAAAACGGATACCACCGTTAAGACGGACACAGTAGCATTGAGTGATACGGCCGTTACCGCGCAGCTCCTGTCAGCTAGCCCTTGGGAACTGCAATATACCAGGATGGTAAGCGGTGACAGTATTATCTATTATACCAGGGGCGGCGCTTACAATGAAAATTTTGATGCGGAACTGATCACTTTTAATTCGAACCTTACGGGGACTTTTGTAGATCCAACCGGAACCTCGCATTCGTTTACCTGGTCCTGGTCCAACTCAACTAACACCCAGATAACTTTGATCATCACTACAGGTATCCCTATACAGCCTACCGAAACCGTTGTTTGGGATAATCTAAGGTTCAAAAACGATTCTCTGCTCTTCGATCAATACGATAGCCTGGGAACTCTTAACCAACAGGGCGAATGCGTGATGATCCCCCTCTCAACGCTGTAAATGAATGGGGATCATCAAAATATTATCGCTGGAATTGCACCAGTTGTCATTCTCTTTCTCCAGCTCGTCATAGTTCAACGCATGGCTTCTATCTCGATCATAGAACCCTTTCGTCCGCGGACTAGAGAAAAATAACATTTTCCCGTCATGCGATACATACGGGGACGAGTTCCCATCCCCTGTGTTGACCTGCGGACCCAATTTCCGCGCCGCCGACCAGCCCTCGCCCTGCCGGAAGGCAAGGTAAATGTCTGACCCATTTAAAAAGATGATGTATTTCTCATCGGCAGAAACAAAAGGGTCCTGAACGGACTCGACGCCCTCAATATGGAGCATCTTCGGTTCGTCATAATGATCTCCAAGCCAGACCGCATAATAACCCTGCATCCCCTTATTCCCTTCCCGGTCACGCGAACACCAGTAAAGTGTCCCCCTGGCGCTGACGCAAGGAGCATAGTTGTTACCGGAATCGATATTCACCTGCCCGTCCACATGATGCGGCCTGCCCCATTGATCATCGCCGGTCCGCTCAACATACCAGAGATGGAAATTGGCGTTGGGCTTATCCTGTGCCGCTCCCGCCAACGGCCGGTTGGACGTAAAGAACAGCCTGGTCCCGTCAGGGCTGACGAATGGATCGGTATCCCTCCACAATCCTGAAAAGGTGGCCACCTCCGGCCGCTGCCATACGCCATCCCTGTACCTGGAAAAGCAGACGGTCCAAAACCTGGACCCCCGTGAAAAATACACTGTCTTATTATCAGGGCTGAACGAAGTGCCCCATTCGTCGAACCGCGAAGAAACGACACCCGGCGCAAAAGCCCGCGCCTCGACATTGCTGTCGATAAGGTCATCCTTTGCAATAGCAGACGAATGATCCTGGCAATAAGCCGCCACAGGCAGCCAGCCCCCGGCAGCAGCAGCAATCAAAAGTCGGAGTAACAGATGCATGGTATAATTTTCCCTAAAACTGATCATCCTTCCCCCGCTGGCAAAATGAATTCAACCAACCAGCCCATTTCTTTAACGATATCCCACCAAATAGGATGAACGGCTACATAACCTCACGCCACTTTTCGTAAGTTAGTATCATGTACAAAAATTACTGGCTCGTAGCCATCCGCAACATGAACCGCAGCAAAGTCTTCTCCCTGATCAATATCCTTGGTCTGGCCATAGGCATGACCTGCTGCTTCCTTATCCTGCTCTACGTCAGGGACGAATTAAGCTACGACCGGTTCCATCAAAAGGCCGATCGCATCTACCGCGTCACCTATCTGCCGAAATTTGCCGGCCTCACCAAACCCCTGCCGGTCCTTTCTCCGGCCGCATCCCCCCTGCTGAAAAATTACTTCCCGGAAATCGAGACGTCTGCCCGTCTCTTCCAACGGACCGCCGCCATTCAGCAAGGCATCTCGAAATTCGATGAACAACGGTTTTTCTTCGCAGACCCGGCATTATTGAACATTTTCACTTTCCGCTTCCTGCAGGGGACCCCCGCTACAGCCCTGAAAAACACCTTCTCCGTGGTGCTCTCCGCCAAAACCGCCAAAAAATATTTCGGCAACGAATCAGCCCTCGGCAAAACCCTCCTGCTCGATGGCCAATATCCCCTCGTCGTCTCCGGTGTGGTCGCAGATTTCCCAGACAACTCTCACCTCCACCTCGACCTCATATCGAACTACGAAACCATGTTCGCCACCATTCCCGAAGCAGCCCGGAAAAACCTTCCTTATAATTGGATCATCAGCCACTCCCTCACCTATGTCCTGCTGAAACCAGGACAACAGCCGGCCTCCGTCGACGCCCGCTTCCCCTCCTTCCTAAAGAAATATGCCCCGTCTGAATTTTCCGGCGGTATCGAATATAAACTCCAGCCTCTCACATCCATCCATTTGCATTCCGATCTTCTTCTGGAGGTCGAACCCGTCAGCAACATCCTGTATGTCTATATATTTCTGGGTATCGCCTTCATCACCCTGTTGATCGCCGGCATCAATTTCGTCAACCTGTCCACCGCCAGGTCCCTCCGCCGCGCCAAAGAAGTAGGCATGCGCAAGGTACTGGGGGCCGAAAAACGACAGCTCATCGGCCAGTTCCTCGGCGAATCGCTCCTGCTCAGCTTCGGGGCCTTCCTGTTGTCTGGCATACTGGTCATCGTTCTCCTCCCGCTTTTCAATGACCTCACCGAAAAACAGTTTACGGTAACCGCTATTGTCGCAGATGGGCTCCTGATGTCCTCCTTTGTATTGATCTTTATTTTGGCAGGACTGCTTGCCGGCCTTTACCCCGCCTTTTTCTTATCCGGCTTCGACGCCGCGACAACGCTGAAAAGGGATTTCACCGGTGGCAACAACCGCGGCGGGATTTTACGCCGCTCCCTGCTGGTCTTCCAGTTCGCCGCCTCCGTTGCGCTTATGGTCGCTACCCTGGTCGTATTTCGCCAGCTGCAATTTATCCGGTCGATGGACCTCGGCTTTCAAAAAGATGACGTGCTCGTGGTCTCCGTTAAAACGACAAATCTCAATGCGATTTTCGATTCGCCCAACGATACGCTTTATCAGCGACTGCAAAGCTTCCGGCAGGCTGTCCTGGGCAACCCGCAGGTACAGGCAGTCACCTTGTCCAATGTACAGCCTGGCCAGGGCGGCGTCTCCCTGGAAGTAATACCCGAAGGGTTCTCCGCAAAAGATAACCTCTTTGCGATGGACATGAAGGTGGATGAGAATTTTATCCCCGCCTACGGCATGCAGCTGGCCGCCGGACGAAATTTCTCGGAATCCTTCGGTTCGGACAAAACCAGCGCCATAATCATCAACGAAACGGCTGTAAAAAGATACCATTGGAAAAGCCCGGAAGAAGCCATTGGGAAAACGATCGCCCTGCCCGGCCCCGGGAACACCATCAACAAGCGGGCAACCGTCATCGGCGTCGTCAAAGATTTTCATACGCAGTCTCTGTTCCAGCCTATCGACGTACTGATGATGGACATGGACCCCAGCCAGTTCAATACCTTCTCCATCAGGATCCGCCCCGATAACACTGCTGCAACGATCGCCTTTCTGCAAAACAAATGGAACGCATGGTTCCCCGACAGGAATTTCACCTATGACTTCCTCGACAAGCAGCTCGACGGACAATATGCAAAAGAACAGCAGCTGGGCAAGATCATCGGCAATTTTTCCACCCTCGCCGTCTTCATTTCCTGCCTCGGCCTGTTCGGCCTCATCGCACTCGTGGCACAGCAACGCACCAGGGAAATCGGCATCCGGAAAGTACTCGGCGCCTCGGTCCCGGGAATTATCGTACTCGTGTCAAAAGATTTTCTGAAATTGATCGTGGTGGCCATCGCTATCGCGATCCCTGTCGCCTGGTTCGCGATGTATCAATGGCTGAACAGCTTTTTCTATAGAACCTCCATCAGTGGATGGATATTCCTCACCGCCGGCCTGGCCGCCATCGGCATCGCCCTGATCACTATCAGCTTCCAGGCTATCAAAGCAGCCCTCGCAAACCCGATCCGCAGCCTTAGATCAGACTAGCCCGCAGTAATCACGCCGCCACCCTCACATCTCTACCGCCTGCTTCCCCGGATGCAACGCCTTTTCCTGCCCATTCCAATAAAAGCGTCCCTCTGTCCCGGGCGGCAGCTCGATCTCACCCCGAATGCCCGTGGCGCCATGGCGCACCAGATCGACACTGATCACCCCGTTCGGATGCGGCATCGACCCATGCACCTCCGTTAATGCCCCCAGCGCCGGCCGGATACTCACCACACTGAATCCCGGCGCAGCAGGTGTAATGCCGCACAACGTAGCCAGGAAATCGTAGATAGGACTCGCACTCCATGCATGGCAGTCCGACCGCGTAGGATCAGGATTCTCCGCAAACGTCGTCAGCCCGTTGGCAACCATGTCCCGCCACGGTGTCAGCGAAGAATAATATAGATCTCCCTTACCCGCTTTCACCAATGCCCGCGTCAGATAAAACCGGTAAT